>JAHFQV010000082.1 GCA_023259175.1 Oxalobacteraceae bacterium
TCTACGGATAAATGTAGGGTGGGCATCTGCCCACGCGAACGGTCGAGCAAGATGCGGCCGCGATGTTTGCAAGCCTGTGTTTCAAACACATGATGCAAGCAAATTCGTATGCAAACATGTGTCTCCGAACCATGATGCATCCCTATTTAACCGTAACGCGTGGGCATGTATGCCCACCCTACGATACTTCTTCCCAATTGGATTTGTTGCGATTCACAACTTAACGTGAAGCACAACGAATCAACAAGTTATGCCTGATGACTATAGCGAGTCGGCCCCACCCCTTCCCATCCCGAACAGGACCGTGAAACGACTCCGCGCCAATGATAGTGCTGCAACCAGTGTGAAAGTAGGTCATCGTCAGGCTTTTATCCCGCAGAGCCCCAGTTTCTTTTAGAGACTGGGGCTTTTGCTTTTGTTGTGAATTAAACCGAGATTTTCCATTCGCCTTTGAGATGGTGAGGGATACGTTTACGGGGCAGTTTTGCGTAATTTCCCCATAGCGAGCTATGGGGGGGAAATCATGCCGCTGTAACAAACCGAATGACCGCAAAATCACCGTCAACGTTCAAAAAATAGCAAAGGTAGGCCTAATGAAAAGTCTCGGTTAAAATAGGGACGTGCTGCTGCCAGCGTTAGAGTTGCGTTGTACACTCGCCTGTTGGAAGTAATCTTGTTTTCCGCTTCGCAATCTATCTCGTTTAGTGAGCTCGCATGACATCTACATCGCTTCAAGAACTAAGAATAACTCGTCCCGATGATTGGCATCTACATCTACGGGATGGGGACGCCCTTAAAACTGTTTTGCCTCACACCGCCGCGCAATTCGCGCGGGCGATTGTGATGCCGAATTTAAAACCACCAGTGACAACAACCGCACAGGCGGCGGCGTATCGCCAACGTATTTTGGCCGCTTTGCCCGACGACATGCAGTTTGAGCCTTTAATGACTTTGTATTTGACGGACAACACAGCGCCCGACGAAATTCGGCGTGCTAAGGACAGTGGATTTGTCCATGCCGTTAAATTGTATCCAGCAGGTGCAACCACCAATTCCGATGCAGGGGTAAGCGACTTACGTAAGTGTTACAAATCCCTGGAAGTTATGCAGGAAGTGGGTATGCCATTTTTAGTGCATGGTGAGGTGACCAATCCTGAGATTGATTTGTTCGATAGAGAGGCTGTGTTTATCGATACTGTGATGCGACCTTTGCGTGCGGACATGCCTGAGTTGCGTGTGGTGTTTGAACACATTACCACCAGTGAAGCAGCGGCCTATGTCGCTGAGGCATCCGGCCCGATAGCGGCGACCATTACTGCACATCATTTGCTTTACAATCGCAACGAACTATTTAAAGGGGGGATACGTCCCCATTACTACTGTTTGCCCGTATTGAAGCGCGAAATCCATAGACAGGCTTTAGTGAAAGCGGCGACATCGGGGAATCCGCGTTTTTTCCTCGGGACGGATTCTGCGCCACATGCAAAGGGCACTAAAGAAAATGCTTGCGGTTGCGCCGGTTGTTATACCGCTTTGCATGCCATGGAATTGTATGCACAGGCCTTCGACCAAGTCGGTGCTCTAGATCAGTTAGAAGCTTTTGCGAGCTTCAACGGGCCTGATTTTTATCGTTTGCCACGCAATAAATCTAAGCTTGTGCTAAAGCGTGAAGCCTGGATTATGCCAAATCAATTGTCTTATCTTGATACGGGCTTGGTACCACTCAATGCTGGTGAAACGATCAATTGGACTGTATCAGTTCAAGCTTAGACTCGCAGTCATCGATGAAGCAAAAGGAATTTTCTGTCGTGCTAACCAGCGATTTAAGTAAGGTATTTTCTGAGATTGCGTGGCATCAGCCGTGGTTTGCTTCAGTCGCAGTTGTGGGGCAAGAAATTCTTGCAGAGCGTGATTGGCGAGCCGCGCTTAATTCCCAAGCGCTTAGTCGATCCATTTCAAATCATCGTGGTTTGCCACTGCATTTTATTGCGCAAGAAGGTCTGCCGGATGGTGTTGCCTACGAGACCCATATCAGCGCGTGCGCGGGGGTACCGACGCGCGACAATTTGCATGATTTTTTTAATGCTTTGGTGTGGCTACGTTTTCCACAAATTAAGCGTCAACTCAATGCCTTGCAAGCAGCGCAGATAGCGCAAAGCGGAATTGGTAAGTCGCGTGGCAGTGCACGCGATGCCGCAACTATTTTTGACGAGAATGCGGCATTATTGGTGCTGGAAAAAAGCCATCGCGGGGAACAACTCTTTGCCGATTTAAAAGCGCATCGATGGCAGCAAGCCTTGTACGAAAACGCACACCTGTATGGGAGCGCGGCGCAGGTTTGGTGTTTTGGTCACGCATTGATGGAAAAGTTGGTGCGACCCTATAAAGCCATTACGGCGCATACTTGGGTGGTGTGGGTTGATCCGACATTTTTCACTTTGCCTATCGAAAGTCAGACGCAGAAAATCGATTCTAAAGTGGCCGAGCAGTTGCGTTTGCATCCTATTTCGACGCGGGACTATTCGCACTTGCCAGTGCTCGGCATACCCACTTGGTGGCCAAAGCAAGACGCTGAATTTTATGCCGATACGCAGGTATTTCGCCCGCCAAGTGTGCGTCCAAAACCGGGTTCAACTGCAGCTTAAGTTCGACTATGCTTTCCCTGATAAAGCCAAGGTAACATAAGTTCTGTGGTTTCGGTGGCGTAATCGACGGAAGACTCGAAGCGATGCGCCACGGCACTGACTAAGGCTTCAATCATCGACAATACGATCCCCTCGGAATTGAAATGGGCTTTGGTTTTGATGTAGAGGGCTAGGCTAGCTAATGGTACGACAGGTGAACTAGGCTTATCGGTGAGCGCCAATACCGGGACTTTACGATTGCGTACTTGCCCCAACAAAGTGACGACATCATTTGAGTAGCGCGGAAAAGAAATCGCGATGACCAAATCTTCAGGCGTAAATTGATAAAGCTGCCGCGATGCCTGCGCTGGTCCGCCAGAGCCTACATTGCATTGCACACTAGGACAATAATTGGTCAATGCATGGCACATGATACCGCCCAAAAAGGTGCTCGCGCCGTAACCCAAAATGAAAATACGCTTGGCGTTTAAAATCATTTGCACCGCGCGTTCACAGTTCTCTGCGTTCAGTGAGCGCACTGTGGATTCCAAGTTACTGATGTCCTCGCTCAATGCGTGCGTCAATATTTCTCCAATGCTTGAATTACGATCGATTCCCGAGCGCAAATTTTCTATCGGTGCCAACATGGATTCAAAACCGCCCACCAACTCCGCCCGAAATTGGGGGTAGCCTTCAAAACCCAAAGCGCGCGCAAAGCGATTGGCCGTGGCGTTGGAAATGCCGACCGCAGTGGCTAACTCATCAATTGACATGGTCGCGGCGCGAAAGGCGTTGGCAACCACGTAATCGGCTGTGATTTTGTGCGATTTGGATAAATCGGCGTAGATATGACCGATGCGCTCGTTGATCGAGCCGGAAAGCACGGGAGGGTGTGGTGAATTCATTTTTTACTCATCGGAAAACAGTTGAAAATCAGTTCCCTCAATGACCTGGAACTCCCAAACTATTGAAAATGCATACCATCGAAAAATAAGGGATGAACACAGCTTGATCAAGGCTGGCTTTACTGCATTACTGCAGTTGCAGCCTAAGCGTCGCACATGTTTTGTCAAAAATGAGATTATCCAGTATTTGTAACATTGATGCTATCGAAGCGCTGGCGGTACAGTTATGGTCATTTTTTGTACAACACAAACTAACACCATCCAAATGCGATGATTCGGAAAATGGCGCGCCCCCCATTTTGTTTGATACACGACACCTGTCTATCGGTGACTTGAAAGCAAAATACCATAAGCCTTGCGTCGTATCAACATATGTAAAACTTCGTTACAAATGGCACTCGCGTTTGCAACAAAAAGCGGCATTTTATAGTGTTCTAAAATTTCACCCAGGAAATATATTTCCATTTCTTAGTTTCACGTCATCGCTTCGTCATATCGCCTTGCTACATTCCTGCTTTTCTAAACGAGGGGAAAACAAGCATGTCGACAAAATTTAGAATCATTGGCGCAATCAGCGCTGCGGCCGTTGTTGCCGCTTTCGCCGGTGGGTGTCAACGAAGCAGTAAGGCCAACTCTGATACATCAGGGGCATTACCGGTGGTCGAATCGCCGAAAAATGTCATCTTCTTTCTTGGCGATGGCATGGGTATGACGACGATGACGGCGGCACGTATTTACGCAGTCGGTGAGGATGGTGAAATGACGATGGATACGCTGCCAGAAACAGCCTTTGTAAAAACTTTTTCAAATGATGCACAAGTAACGGACAGTGCGCCCTCCATGTCAGCTTACATGACAGGTGTGAAAATGAATAACGAAGTGATTTCTATGTCAGCAGAAACGATTGCAAGAGAACCGAGTTTAGACGTGAACGGAAATAAGTTGGTGAATAACTGCGGCAACGGCAACGGTGCTCCCGTGCAGACTTTGCTGGAAACAGCGAAAGCGCAAGGACTGTCCACAGGCGTTGTGACCACCACACGAGTCACCCATGCGACGCCAGCGGCGACCTATGCGCATGTGTGCCATCGCGATTTGGAGAGCGATATTGCTGCGATGGCCGTACCCGGCGGTGCAGCTTATAACACCGCCTTAGGTAGCGCTGGCTTAGAGGTTCTCATGGGGGGTGGAGCGCAATATTTCACACCAGCGAAAGACGGTGGAAAACGTGCGGATAACCGTAACTTGGTTTCCGAAATGAAAGCTAAAAACTACGCTTTTGCTAGCAATAGCGCTGAGTTGGCGGCGATTGATGCCAGCAAGACAGATCGTTTGTTGGGACTATTTACGTCTAGCCATATGAGTTATGACTTAGATCGTGACCCATCAAAAGAACCGAGCTTGGCGGAGATGACGAGCAAGGCGATGGATGTATTGTCAAAAAATACGAAAGGCTATTTTTTGATGGTGGAAGGCGGGCGTATCGATCATGCCTTGCACGATACGAATGCCAAGAAGGCTCTGCAAGATACACTCGCTTTTGACAATGCGATCAAGGCTGCAATTGCCAAAGCGAAATTGACGGATCCAGATTTGAAAAATACTTTGATCGTTGTGACTGCCGATCATGATCATACCTTGGTGCTCAATGGTTATGCCAAACGCACGGGTAAAACCACTGCGACCAATCCGGGCGTGTTGGGAGTCGTAAAAAATTATGTGACGGGAACGCCAGAAAAGGATAACGATGGTATGCCCTATTCCATCATCGGTTTTGGTAATGGCGACAATCGCACCCAAGCTGCGCGCTCCATTTTGATTGGTTTTGATGAAACGCTGACCAGTGCAAATACTTATCATCAAGAAGCGGTGATTCGAGTCGCCGCTGGTAGTGAAACGCATGGTGGGGCGGACGTGTTCTTAGGTGCAATTGGTAAAGGTGCTGAACTCTTTATGGGCACGATCGACAATACAAAAGTGAATGCGCTCGTAAAGACAGCGGCTGGCTTATAAACCTAAGAATACTCAATTGGAACCGAATATGAAACGACATCTCATTGCAAGTCTAGTGGCTCTGTTTTTGACCGAAGTAACGAGTGCGCAAGGCACGGCGAAAAATATTATTTTCTTTTTAGGCGACGGCATGGGTCCATCGACCGTGACTGCTTCCCGTATTTATAAGTATGGTGAAGACGGTAGTTTAAATATGGATAAGTTAGAGCGTACCGCGCGTATCAAAACCTATTCGAACGATGCACAAACAACCGACAGCGCGCCGTCGATGGCCGCGTATATGACAGGCGTGAAAATGAATAATGAAGTCATTTCCATGTCATCAGAAACGGTCGCAACTGTGCCGACAAAAGACGTCAATGGAAACTTGGGCGTGAACAATTGCGCGGCGACAGGCAATGGCGTTGCAGTTGCTACTATCTTGGAATTGGCGAAAGCCAAAGGTAAAGCGGTAGGTTCGATCACAACTACCGAATTGACCCATGCCACTCCTGCGGCGACCTATGCACACATCTGTAACCGTAACGCACAATTTGCGATCGCGGCGCAAGCTGTTCCGGGTGGTGCCGGCTACAACACTGCCTTGGGTGATGGTGTTGATGTCTTGATGGGCGGCGGGCGCAATCATTTTACGCCCTATGACGCGACCAGTAATAAAGCAGGTCGTGTTGATGGTCGTAATCTGCTCGTTGAGTTGGCCGCAAAAGGCTACACGATTGCGGCAACGAAAGCCGATATGTTAGCAGCGCCGAACGACAAAAAATTGATAGGTTTGTACAGCACCAAAAGTCACTTGGAATACGAATTGGATCGCACTGCGACGCCCGCCGTCGGCGAAGCTGCCACGCAACCCAGTTTGGCCGAGATGACGACTAAAGCGATGAGTATTTTATCGCGTAATACGAATGGCTATTTCTTGATGGTGGAAGGTGGGCGTATTGATCATGCATTGCATGCGACGAACGCAAAGCGTGCATTGACCGATACGATTGCTTTTGATGATGCGATCAAAGCCGCTATCGATCAAGCTAAATTGACTGATCCAACATTGGCCAATACTTTGATTATTGTCACCGCCGACCATGACCATACACTGGCCTTTAACGGCTACGGTAAACGCGGCAATCCGATTTTGGACATTAATCGCGATTACAAAACAGGACAGCCTTCGAAGGATGCTGACGGCAATACCTACACCACTTTGGTCTTTGGGAATGGACCGAATCGCCCTAATCTGCGGACGAACCTCGATAGCGCTGCCGTGTTGGCGGACAATTATTTACAAGAAACCGGTGTGCGTTTGTCGAGTGAAACGCATGGTGGTGGTGACGTGAAATTGTTGGCGACGGGTTCCAATGCCAAGATATTTAAAGGCACCATCGACAACACCAAAGTCTTTAGTTTGCTCAAGACCGCATTTGGATTTTAATTGAGTTCAAAAAGCGCGCATAGGCGCGCTTGAGAAAGTATTCTATGAAAAAGAAAACGTCTGTTGCAGCGCATTTGAGCTTGGCCAGTTTCATTGGCTTGGTCAGTCAATCGAGTTGGGCAGGGCAAGGAAGCGCAGCGCCGAGTTTGGATTTTACGGTTCATTACCTGAGTAAGATCATCACTCCAGAAGGCGTCACACGAGAAGCGCAGTACAGTGAAACTGTGATTCGTCGTCCGGGTCATGTATGGGTGGCGCGGGTCTTGCCACGCGGCGCTGAGTTAGCTGAAAATGGGCAGCCCCAAAAAATGCACGCAAGCTTTCCAGCAGAGGCTGAGCATGCGCATTTCAATCATGTCCTGATTCCGCGCCACATCGTACAGAGCAAAGAAAAAACGAGTATTGAATTTATTGACCGTACAAACCAATTGCGCATTAGTGTGCCCGCATCAGAATATGGCAATGTCAATTTTGATGGTTCTTGGGAAAATAGTTTTTACTTGATTGACCCAGTTCTACTGCAACAAATGCGTGCCACCGGAAGTTGGGGGAAATGCCTTGCAGGACAATGGTATGAACGTGAGAAAAACGGCATTTTTCAAAAAATTTGTTGGGATGCGCAAAGACAAATCCCCTTAATTGTTGAAAGTGGTGATCGTGCCGGGACGTTTTTTAATCGCGTTGTAGTGCAAGCGGCCGAGCACCTGCAAGCCAAGCTTCCATGGGCGAACTTGAAAGGTTTGGCATCGAGAGAGTATGCCGACTATTTAGATTAGGACTGCGGTAGTTTGACCACTCATCAAGCCATCTTGGATGGCTTGATGCTTTACTCCACACGCTCCCAGATTTGAGTGCGTCCTAAAAGCGGCATGCCGATATAACCGCGCACATTGAGTTTTTTATTGTTGTCGAAGACGGCAATTTTGCTGCGGTAGAGTTTGCCTTCATTTGGATCCAGAATTTTTCCACCGGCGTATTCATCGCCATCCTTATGCAGGCCAAATAAGATCGTCAAGCCAATAAAAGGCTGATCTTTAAAAGCACCATCGCACTGTTCGCATTTGGGGTTTTGATTCTGGTCGGCCTCACGGAAAAGTTTTTCAATCTTCCCTTGTAACTCGCCACCGACTTCGACGATGCGAACTAAAGATTTGGGCTTGCCGGTTTTGTCGTCTATGGTCTTCCAAAGTCCGATAGGGGAGCTTTGGGCGTAGCATAGGCTAGTGAAAAGGTAGAGCGAGGCGGCAAGCGCCATCGAAACGTGTTTGCGCATTTAAAAGAGTCTCCATTCGGGTTTGTGCCGGATGATTGTACTTCTGTATTTCCGATTTTGGTAGGCTTTGTTTGGAGGTCTTTACAAAGAACCCTTGCGAAGCTTTTTAGTCGGAGGTTCGACCGCGTCTAAATAAGGTTGTAGAGTTGCGGCTCTTTTTCTACTGACGCCTTCGTATTCTGCCCGCAAACCGGGGCGGCCGCTACTAGAGGCGTTAACGGATTTTGAATCGTACAGGTCGACAAAGCTTCTTTTGCTGGCCTCACCTTTGCCATCGGTGAATTTCTTCGCGGCGGCTTTTCTGCCTAAATGATGGGTGGTGCTATAGGGGTGCAAATCGGTCGCGGCCAACAGAGAAGCGGCATGGGCTTCGGTATTGGGTGCCGGTGTTTTACGTTTTCTGTTTTGTGTGACGTGTTCAAGTTCGTGTCGGTCTAAACTGGCGGAACGTGCCAAGCGGTGTGACTCTAATACCTTATATCGATGCGGCACTCGGGCTTGAACTTGATCCAAGCCAGCCTGCATGACAGGACCGATCGGTGGCAAGAGCGCGCTACGGATTTTGCTCAGTTCACCTAATTTACGCGCTCTACCGATTGCTTTTTCTAGGCCAGCTCTGCCATCGACGTGAGGGCCTTGTGGTTTGTTGGGCGGTTTTTCTAGGCTGATCGCGCCCATAGGTTTGCTTGATCCACCAAAAATAATTGAGTGCGCGGTCGGCGTTCTGCCTTCTCCATAATCAGGCCGTTCCGGTAAGCGCGGGATTTCAGCTTTCTTGGTTTTGCGTCCTCCTGCGCCACTCATGATCTGCTTTCACAATGAAATTGCTTTGATTGTATAGTGCTTTTCCTTGCAAGACAAAATAGGGTGAGACGTTTGCTCGCCTAAGCACACACGGCAGATCGAAGAAAAATGATCTAATCTAATATGCCGCCAGCGTCAAAACAGCGTCGAATAGACCCACGCCGCCCTAGAAAGCGATCATATCAAGTTGTCGCTGATGCGTACCGCCCAGTCATTAAGCCGAGCTGGACTTTCGCCAAGGGCTGGTAGACACTGTATTTACGCTTTCTCCAACCTAAAAAAACCGTGACTTATACCAATTTCGCAAACTGCTCCCGCATCTTGGAAAGTGTTGCACTAAAAGCTGCGAGTCTTTCCTGCTCCTGTACCACTACTGCTGCTGGCGCGCGGGCGACAAAACTTTCATTGCCCAATTTGGCTTGTGCTTTGGTGATTTCTGCATCTAACTTGGCGATTTCTTTTGATAGACGTTCACGTTCCGCTGCGATGTCAATTTCTACTTTTAACATCAGTTTGGTTTCGCCAACGACGGAAACCGGCGCAGGGGAGTCGGGCAGTGCGTCAATAATCTGAACTTCAGATAATTTCGCGAGGGCTTGCATGTAAGGGGCATAGCTTTCCATGCGAGCGTGATCTTCTGGACCGGCCGCTTGCACCAGCAAAGGTACCCGTACTGCGGGGGACAGTTGCATTTCACCGCGCAGGTTGCGGCAGGCATCGATGACCGTTTTTAAACCATGCATCCAGCTTTCAGCGCTTTCGTCGATGGCCTCAAGATTGGCTATCGGATAGGCTTGCATCATGATGGAGTCGCCCGCTGGATTGAGCGTTTTACCCGCGAGTGGGGCGACCGTTTGCCACAGGGCTTCGGTGACAAATGGGATGACGGGATGTGCCATGCGCAAAGTCACTTCCAACACCCGCAATAGGGTTTGGCGGGTGGCGCGTTGTTGTGCTTCGCTGCCTTGTTGGACTTGTACTTTAGCGACTTCCAGATACCAATCGCAGTATTCGTCCCAGACAAATTTGTAGATGCTTGAGGCGATATTGTCGAAGCGGTAGTCTGCAAAACCTTTTTCTAGTTCGGTTTCGGTGCGTTGTAGTGTGGAGATGATCCATTTGTCTGCTTGCGAATAATCGAGATTTTGGTCGCTCGCTGTGCCTGTAAAGCCGCAATCCTTGTCCTCTGTATTCATCAAAACGAAGCGTGTTGCGTTCCACAATTTATTGCAGAAATTACGATAACCTTCGCAACGACCTAAATCGAAATTGATATTACGACCGAGCGAAGCATAGCTGGCCATCGTGAAGCGCAATGCGTCGGTACCGTAGGCAGGAATGCCGTCGGCGAATTCTTTGCGCGTGGCTTTTTCGATGGCGCTGGCTTGCTTGGGATTCATCAAGCCTTGTGTGCGTTTGGCCGCCAATTCATCGACGCTGATACCGTCGATGAGGTCAATAGGGTCTAAAGTATTGCCCTTGGATTTGGACATTTTTTGACCACTGGAATCGCGCACCAAACCGTGCACGTAGACGGTGTGAAAGGGTGCTTTGCCGGTGAAGTGCGCCGTCATCATGACCATGCGTGCTACCCAGAAGAAAATGATGTCAAAGCCTGTGACCAGAACCGAGGAGGGTAAAAACAGTTTGCTATCGACGGTGAGCTCGGGCCAGCCCGTGGTCGAGAAAGGCACGAGTGCGGACGAGAACCAGGTGTCGAGTACATCGTCGTCGCGTCGAATACTGCCTTGGTAGCCGCTAGCCTGTGCTTTGGCGAGGGCTTCTGCTTCATTACGGGCAACGAAAATTTCACCGTTTTCACCATACCAAGCCGGAATTTGATGACCCCACCAGAGTTGTCTGGAAATGCACCAGTCTTGAATATTGTTCAGCCATTGGTTGTAGGTCGTGCTCCAGTTTTCTGGAACGAATTTTACTTCGCCGTTGGCCACTTTTTCCAGCGCGACTTCGGCGATGGATTTGCCGGGAAAATGAGTACCCTCGGGTGCGGGTTTGCTCATCGCCATAAACCACTGGTCGGTGAGCATTGGTTCGATCACGACTTGGGTGCGGTCGCCGCGCGGCACCATGAGTTTGTGGGGTTTGACGGATTCTAATAAACCTTGCGCATCGAGATCGGCCACCATTTGTTTGCGGGCGACGAAGCGATCTAGGCCTTGGTAAATAGCGGGTGCGTTTTCATTGATCTTGGCATCTAAGCTCAAAATGCTGATCATCTCTAAGTTGTGACGCTGACCTACTGCATAATCATTGAAGTCATGGGCAGGCGTGATTTTAACGCAGCCGGTGCCGAATTCTTTGTCCACATAGCTGTCGGCAATGACGGGAATTTCTCGGTCAGTCAAAGGTAGTTTGAGCATCTTGCCGACGAATGCGTTGTAACGCTCGTCGGTCGGATCGACTGCGACAGCAACGTCACCAAGCAAAGTTTCAGGACGGGTGGTGGCGACTGTTAAATGGCCACTGCCATCGGCAAAGGGATAGCGGATATGCCACATCGAGCCATCTTCTTCTTCCGATACCACTTCGAGATCCGACACTGCCGTGCCGAGTACCGGATCCCAATTGACCAGACGTTTGCCGCGATAGATTAAACCTTGTTCAACCAGACGTACAAAAACTTCCGTCACGACTTTGGATCGGGGTTCATCCATGGTGAAGTATTCGCGTTGCCAATCGGCGGAGGCACCCATGCGGCGCATTTGTCCCGTGATAGTGGAGCCGGATTTTTCTTTCCACTCCCAGACTTTTTCTAGGAATTTTTCACGGCCTAGATCATGACGCGAAATTTTTTGTGCATCGAGCTGGCGTTCCACCACAATTTGCGTCGCGATACCGGCGTGATCGGTGCCGGGTATCCAAGCGGTGTTGTGGCCGCGCATGCGGTAGTAGCGGGTGAGACCATCCATTATCGTTTGATTGAAAGCGTGCCCCATGTGCAGCGTACCTGTGACATTAGGTGGCGGCAATTGTATGCAAAAGGAGTCTTTGTTCTCATGGGTACTGGCGGTAAAGTAACCGCGTTGTTCCCACTCACTGCGCCAAAATGCTTCGATGTTGGCGGGTTCAAATGATTTGGCTAATTCCATAATGTGCTTTGCTAGACGAAGGGCGATTGATTTATTGAGCCGAGATTTTCCATTAGGGTTTGAGATGACGACAGTCGCGTTTGCAAAAATGATCGCAAAAATGATTGAAAATAAGCCGTATGTTCAAAAAGTGCCGGAGCAGCGCCTAAAGGAAAATTTCGGTTGAAAAGTGAATCGACAATTATAAACGTAAAGCTGGTGAGAATGGCAGCTAGGGAAGCGCGGATCTATTCGACGAGCGCGAAACCCCATTTTTTTGAAAACTGATTTTTTGACCTTGTGCAATGAAAAAATGGGCTTTTGCTTTCTTAGATCGCTCAATGAAGTAATTTTGCAATTGTGATCGTCGTCAATTTGAACCGCACATTACCGTTTAATAATGATGAGTAAGCATTTAGGCTTACACGCTTCGGTTTTGCGCAAATTTATCTGCAAAAGAGCACCCGCGATAGGAGAGGTAAATGCTAGGATATGCCTTGTAGAAAAAAAAGGGAAAACCGAGGGAAAACATTTAAAAACAAGATGTTGTATTTACTAGTTGCATAGAATTTCAAAAACAATACCGATGCAAATGCGAACTATCAAGCCTAGTAAAACGGAATTTGAGGCGGCATGAAAATGGGATTTTGGGGATTGAACATTGACTTGATTTTGATAAATCAAAATCAAATGGGCGCGGTGCGCGCCTTGCTTACCAGTGGTCGTTTGCACCGCTGTGAATTTTTGGGATTGCGTCTTCCTGCCGCAATTACGATCAGCATTTTTTTATTGGCATTCGTATTGCAAGCAGTGCCGGCGCACGCGGGTCATTCCGACGTGATGGCGACGCTTGATGAGATCCAAAGCATCGCAGATAAAAATAATGAAGAAGGCTTGAAGCGCCTCATCGCGTTGAATAAAAACCTACCGGTGGAAACGCATCCCCAGATGAAGCTGATGGTATTGCGCGTTATTAGCGGTCTTTATTTTGACGCTGGCAAATCTAAGCTGGGGAACGAAAGTTTGGAAGAATTCAAGCTTTTGGCGAGGCAATTAAATGATCACGATGCCCTAATGCTGATCGAAGTTTTCGATGCATATGACATTGGAGAAAAGACGGGCGTGACTGCGGGCTTGTCTTATCTCGAAAACTTGCGTGACAAAGTCAAACGTTTTGGCAATGCAGAAGTCAAATATCGGTTTGCTGGAACGCTCGCAAATTTCTATGGCAATAACGGGCATTTCGACGAAGCCATGAAACAGTATTTTGAAATGCTCAATTTGTGTGAGCAGCTTCCGCGCCGTCAACTGCAAGCGCGCATGAGTACATGGGATGCGATTGCCAGTACCTATTGGGCGATGAAAAATCCTGAAAAAGCTTTGGAGGCCAGTACTGAAGCGCTGGCTATTTCTTCGGAAAATGTAGCACCAAAATCCTTCGCACAAATTTCAATTACCCGTGGTTTAGCGCTGAGCGAACTCAAACGCAATGAGGAAGCTTTGCGTGAATATGAAACGGCGTTGCGTATCGGTCGAAATGAACACCTACCCTTCGTAGTGGCGCACGCACTGTCGAATTTGGCCGATCAATATCTCATCATGAAAGATTATCGGCGCGCCGAAACCACGGCACGCGAAGCAATGGAACAGTCGACCCAACTCGATGATGAATGGGGTGCGCAAAATGCTAAGGTTAATGTAGGTTTAGCGATTGCTTGGCAGGGAAAAATTAAAATCGGTGCGGATTTGGTGCAGGAGTCAATCGCCTTTTTTAAGAAAAATGAATCGATGTTGGATGTGGAAGCCATCGATAAAGAATTGGCTGTGGTTTATGAAAGTGCCGGCATGTATAAGGAAGCCCTGGCACTGATACGCGAACAACAGGAACTGGCCGACGAATTGTTTAAGACTGATCGCACCAAAGCCGTTGCGAGCTTGCAGGAACAATTTGATACGGTTCAAAGAAAAAAGCAAATTGAGTTACTCGCCAAAGAAAACGCATTGAAAGATGCGGACATTAAGAACCATCGTTTGCAGCAGGTCGTGGCTTTTTTGGCGACGGTATTGGCGCTGCTGGCAGGGTGTTTTGTGTATCTGATGTACTTGCGCAGCAAACGTTTAAATCAACAGCTACAAGCGATGAATTCGCAATTGGAATTTCATGCTGTGCGTGATCCGCTCACTGGTTTGCATAATCGCCGCTCGTTTATTGATTTGATGCTCAATCGGATTGCGCGCGTCGAAGTTGAAAGGCGCGACGGCTGTTATAGTAATCCAGATTGTATGGTCTTGTTAGATATCGATCTGTTCAAGCATATTAACGACAGCTATGGTCACGCGGTGGGCGATATCGTGCTCAAACAGGTGGCGCAGCGTCTGCGTGATGAGGTGCGTGAGCACGACATGCTGATGCGTTGGGGGGGCGAAGAATTTCTAATATTTTCTCCTAAGTCCAATCCCGAGCAAATTACCAATCTCGTTAATCGTGTCTTGCGCACGATAGGTGAAACCCCGTTCATGAATGGTAGTCAGGCGATTCACGTCACGGTCACCGCTGGATTTATTTCCGTACCTTTCTCCGAGGTGCCGGAAGATGTTTGCGATTGGGAAAAGGCTTTGCAAATTGCGGATATGGCCTTGTATCTAGGTAAAACACATGGACGCAATCGCGCCTATGGATTGTCTAAAATCTTAGTCCCTTACGAGGAAGCGATTCCCATTTTGACCCATGATTTGGCGGAGGCGATTAAGCAAAATATGGTGGACGTGATTGAGGTGCTCGGCCCTGTGCAGGCGCATCACTAAACCCCGATTTTTCCTTGATCGCGTCAAGCTAGAAGTTTGGATTTAATTTGGATTTAATTTAAGCTGCTTTCGCAAAACTCTGTCTCGTGTGGATTGAGGGAAAAGGCCTCTGAGACTTGTTCCATACTGAATTTTCCTTGCACTTCCAAATCGGAAATAATTTCTCTAAGCGTGATGAGGAGCGCATCGATGTCCTCGAATTGATTGTGAGTGGTGAGCGTCACTCGCACACCCGCATTTTTCTTAGAGACGATGGGGTAACTACACACCGTCGTTAAAAATCCTGCCTGCACTAAAGCACCCGCGATGTGAAAAGCATTTTCTTCGTTGCCTGCGCCGAAAAAAAAGATCGGTGAAAAACCGTGCCGTATTAAAGGTAATTTTAGTTCCCGCGCGGTTTCTTTCAAATGGTGTATCCGCAACTGTAATGCCGCTTGCCTAAGTTCGATGGCATCACTCAAATGTAGTTTGGCTGAAGCGATACAAGCACCCAATACTGGCGTGGGAATCGGGCCACTAAAAATTAAGGAGCTGCCTAAGCTACGGATCGCGTGCCGGGTTTTTTTGTCCGTGAAAACTAACATGCCACCACTAGCACCGAAGCCTTTTGCCATCGACATTGCCAGCACCATATTCGGATGCAAGGCGCGTTTGGCCAGTACGGTTCCGCGACCATGTTGACCCGCCCAACTAATGCCATGGGCATCATCAACAAAGCAATGAAAGCTCGAATAGATATTCATTAAATCATGCAAGGCATCGACCGGACATGCATCGCCCAACATGGAATAAATGCCGTCGGCCATATACCAGATGTTGCGGTATTTATTTTGATTGAGGCGTATCAGGTATTCCAGCGCATTGACATCATTATGCGCAACGGTCAGCACAGGCGTGCCTTGGGTTTCGGCGATGCGCACGGCATTTCTTACGCTGGCATGCACTTGCCGATCAACGATGATTAAATCCTGCGCGTTGGTCAGTACCGGAATGGCCGAGAGTGAACCTAAGCTGGTCGACTGGGTGACGAGCGTTTGTTGTCCCGTCATTTGATCGAGCAGGGCTTCGAGTTCCTCATTGAGCCCCAGACCGATGGAGAGTCTGGAGCTGGAAAACAGGTTGCCGTACCGTTGAATGGCGTCGATCGCACCTGCTTTGAGTTCTTCAGCAACATCAAGGCCGATATAGCTGCAATTGGCGAAGTGTCTTAGGATTTTTCCTTTGACTTGAACGCTACGGCCATCGTAGTTTTGAGCGTCGGTGCTCAATTGAAAAACTCCAATCTCGCAGGCACGATTTACGAACGCCAAAGTGCGATCATAATCGACGGTGTTTTCTTTTTTGTCTTGCAGCATGTGCGGATCTCCTTGTAACTGCGATTTTTGTAGGCAGTGTAACGAGGACAAGACAAATAGCGAAACGTAAAATTCTTATGGAGTTCGATAGAAATTGTTTT
>JAHFQV010000180.1 GCA_023259175.1 Oxalobacteraceae bacterium
ATCGCCTTTCCCCCAAAAACGCAAGCGTTTTGCGCACACACTCCACACTACTCTTTCGACACCTACCCAGAATCCTCAACTTCGTTTATTCTCACGTTGCACTAGAAATGTGTTCACACTAAAAACAAGTGCACGAATTTGATCTACAGTATGGCTTACCCAGTCCAAACCTAAAATCAAACAAGTTCAATCACCCACGCCTGACACAATTGGGCGAAAGAGAGACTAGCATGAATAAGCTTGAAAAACAGGCCGAACCACTCCGCCTGCACGTACCTGAGCCTACAGGGCGACCAGGTTGTGCCACCGATTTTTCCTATTTACGTTTATCAAAAGCAGGCGAAGTTCGCCGCCCACCCGTTGCGACGCTGCCAGTTGACACGCGCGACATCGCTTACTCCTTGGTTCGCGTACTCGACGAACAAGGTCAAGCAGTCGGCCCCTGGGATCCAAAGCTTGATACAGAAACCCTGCGCCTAGGGATGCGCACCATGATTAAAACGCGGGTCTTTGATGCCCGCATGTTGATCGCGCAGCGACAAAAAAAAATGTCCTTTTACATGCAATGCTTGGGTGAAGAAGCCATTGCGACCGCACAAACAATGGCCTTAAATCGCGATGATATGTGCTTCCCGACCTATCGCCAGCAAAGCATATTATTGTGCCGCGACGTACCGATGACAGAAATGATTTGCCAACTGCTGTCGAACGAAAACGACCCGCTCAAAGGCCGCCAATTACCGGTTATGTATTCGGATCGGGAAGCCGGATTCTTCTCTATCTCAGGCAATCTCGCCACCCAATATATCCAAGCCGTGGGCTGGGCGATGGCTTCGGCCATTAAGGGCGATACCCGTATCGCTTCGGCCTGGATAGGCGATGGCGCAACTGCTGAAGCCGATTTTGATACCGCGCTCACCTTTGCCCACGTCTACCATGCTCCGGTCATCCTCAACGTCGTCAATAATCAATGGGCGATTTCCACTTTCCAAGCCATCGCGGGTGGTGAGAACACCACTTTCGCCGCGCGTGGCGTCGGCTGTGGCATCGCTTCTTTACGGGTTGACGGTAACGATTTCTTAGCGGTATACGCCGCCTCGCAATGGGCGGCAGAGCGCGCCCGCAGCAATCAAGGCCCGACCCTGATTGAATGGGTTACCTACCGTGCAGGGCCGCATTCGACCTCGGATGACCCCTCCAAATACCGCCCAGCCGACGACTGGAACCACTTTCCCTTAGGCGACCCCATCGAACGCTTGAAACAGCATTTGATAGGGATAGGTGCATGGTCAGAGCAAGAACATGTTGACTGCCAAAAAGAAATGGAAGCACTCGTCATCGCAGCGCAAAAAGAAGCGGAACAATACGGCAGCATGGCCAACGGCCACACGTTTAGTCCGGCCGAAATGTTTGACGACATCTATCAAGAGATGCCGGAGCATTTGCGTCAGCAGCGCCAGCAACTCGGTATTTGATACGGCACATGGATAACCAGGATAAGCAGAAAAATGGAAGATAAAAAAACACCCATGACCATGATCCAGGCGCTGCGCTCAGCGATGGATGTCATGATGGAACGCGATGACAACATGGTCATCTTTGGACAAGATGTCGGCTATTTTGGTGGCGTATTTCGTTGCACCGAAGGTCTACAAAAAAAATACGGCAAGACCCGCGTCTTCGACGCCCCGATTTCCGAAGCGGGTATCGTGGGCGCTGCGATAGGCATGGGCGCCTACGGTTTGCGTCCTGTCATCGAAATTCAATTTGCCGATTACATCTATCCGGCCTACGATCAAATCGTCTCAGAAGCAGCGCGCTTGCGCTATCGTTCGGCTGGGCAATTTACCGCCCCACTCACGATACGTACCCCTTGCGGCGGCGGCATCTATGGCGGTCAAACCCATAGCCAAAGCCCAGAAGCGGTATTCACGCATGTTTGCGGCTTGCGTACGGTGATGCCATCGAATCCTTATGATGCCAAAGGTCTCTTGATTTCGTCTATCGAAAACAATGATCCTGTGATTTTTCTGGAACCTAAGCGCCTCTACAATGGCCCCTTCAACGGACATCATGATCAGCCCGTGGTACCGTGGTCGCAACATGCATTAGGTGGCGTGCCGGAAGGCTATTACACAGTACCGCTAGGTTCCGCTGCCATCTTTAGACCCGGCAAAGACCTGACCGTCATCGCCTATGGCACCATGGTCTGGGTCTCAGAAGCTGCCGCCAAAGAAAGTGGCATCGATGCCGAGATTATTGATTTACGCAGCATCTGGCCTTTAGATTTAGACACCATCGTGGCCTCTGTCAAGAAAACCGGACGCTGCGTGATCGTGCATGAGGCAACCCGCACCAGCGGTTTCGGTGCGGAACTGACGGCACTGGTACAGGAGCATTGTTTCTATCACCTCGAAGCCCCCATCGAGCGTGTCACGGGTTGGGACACACCCTACCCGCACGCCCAGGAATGGGCTTACTTCCCCGGCCCCGCTCGCGTGGCTGAGGCATTTCAACGTGTGATGGAGGCATAATCATGGGCGTACATATTATTAAAATGCCGGACATCGGCGAAGGCATTGCAGAAGTTGAATTAGTCGCCTGGCAAATCAAGGTCGGTGATCGTGTCACCGAAGATCAAATTTTAGCCGATGTCATGACCGACAAAGCCACCATCGAAATTCCTAGCCCAGTACACGGCGTGGTCTTAGCCTTGGGCGGGGCAGCCGGACAAGTGATGGCGGTGGGATCAGAACTGATACGCATCGAGATCGAAGGCGAAGGCAATCTGGCTGCAGAAACTGCTAGCAAGAGCGCACCAGTAGCTGCAACTAGTGCTGCGGCCGAACCTATGCCAGAAGCCAAAAAAGAAATCACCACTCCACCGGCTGCTAGCGAAACAAAACCAGCGGCAACAACAGTCACTGCGGTCAACACCAAAACCACTAGCGCTTCAACGCCCATGGCGGCGCGTGCTAGCGGCGATAGACCCATCGCATCGCCAGCGCTACGCCGCCGCGCTTGGGACTTGGGTATAGAACTGCAGTACGTGAATGGCAGCGGCGCCGGTGGCCGTATTACGCAAGAAGATTTAGATGCTTATCTGGCCCGCGGTAGCGGTAGTATGACCAATGCTGACGGCACAAGTGCAGCTTCAAACGTAAGCAATGCCTATCGCCAATTGCATGAAGAAACCACCATCCCCATCATCGGTCTAAGGCGTAAAATCGCGCAAAAAATGCAGGATGCCAAGCGCCGCATCCCGCACTTTTCTTACGTGGAAGAAGTCGATGTCACCGAATTGGAAGCACTCCGCCTGCGCCTCAATCACGAGCATGGTGCCAGCCGTGGCAAGCTCAGCCTATTACCGTTCTTGATGCGCGCCGTGGTACTCGCAGTGCGTCAGTATCCTCAAATGAATGCGCGTTTTGATGACGATGCCGGTGTCGTCACGCGCCATGCAGCGGTGCACTTGGGAATCGCGGCACAAACCGAATCGGGCTTAATGGTCCCCGTCGTGCGCCATGCCGAAGCACGCGATCTCTGGTCGAGTGCCAGCGAGATGAGCCGCCTAGCGGAAGCAGCCCGCTCTGGCAAAGCGAATCGGGAAGAACTCTCAGGCTCCACGATTACCATTTCTAGTCTGGGCGCGCTCGGCGGCATCGTCTCCACACCCGTGATTAACCATCCTGAAGTGGCGATTATCGGTGTCAATAAAATGGTAGAACGCCCCATGATACGCAACGGCCAAATCGTGGCACGCAAGATGATGAATCTCTCCTCATCCTTCGATCACCGCGTCGTCGATGGCATGGATGCCGCCGAATTCATACAAAAAATACGGGGCTATCTCGAATGCCCAGCCACCTTATTTGTGGAGTAAATAGTGAACGCATACGCAACAACCCAAAGCACCAAGCTACTCATCATCGGTGGCGGCCCCGGTGGCTATGTCGCCGCGATCCGCGCCGCACAACTAGGAATAGAAACCACGCTGATTGAAGGCGAGCAATTAGGCGGCACTTGCCTCAATGTCGGCTGCATTCCCTCCAAAGCCATTATCCACGCCGCTGAGGAATTTGAAAAAGCAGTCCACTACAGCCAAGGCTCCGCACTGGGTATCTCGGTGCAAGCGCCTAGCATAGCTTTTGCCAAAACTTTACAGTGGAAAGACAGCATCGTCAGCAAACTGACTGGCGGTGTAGGCGTGCTTTTAAAAAAACACGGTGTCAAAGTCATCCGTGGTTGGGCCCGCATCTTGGACGGCAAAAGCGTCGCCGTCAGCCAAGACGGGACTGAAACTTTACGCGTCAATTGCGAACACCTCTTGCTGGCCTCAGGATCGCGTGCGGTGGAATTACCCTTCATGCCTTTTGGCTCAGCCAATGGGCGCGTGATTAGCTCAACCGAAGCCCTGGCACTGAGCGAAATTCCGAAAAAATTAGTCGTGGTTGGCGGCGGCTATATCGGTCTGGAATTGGGCATGAGCTATCGCAAATTAGGTAGCGAAGTACATGTAGTGGAAGCCCAAGAAAGACTGCTCCCGGCTTACGACAGCGACCTGACCAAGGTCGTCACACTGGCGGCAAAAAAACAAGGCCTGCAACTCCACTTGGGTAGCGCAGTCTTGGGCATGAATGCAGCGCAAGATGCGGTCAGAATACGCAATAGCGCCGGCGAAGAATCCGAATTGGCCGCCGACAAAGTCTTAGTCGCGGTCGGCCGTCGTCCACACACCGAAGGCTATGGCTTGG
>JAHFQV010000083.1:0-10225 GCA_023259175.1 Oxalobacteraceae bacterium
TTGCGGTAGGATGCCTTGGCCTAGCATGACTTGGACCCAACTTGGTAGCGCAAAAAAATCTTCACCATCGCGGAAGTAGCGGCCATCACTGCGGAAAATATCGATGGTTTCCTGCAAGTTGTCCGGAATGCTCATGGTGCGACAGTAGTTCCAGAACGGCGTATCTTTGCGCTCGGTTGCCTTGTAGTGCAGGATCAGAAAATCCCGTACTCGTTCGTATTCGAATGCGGTTTCGCGGTTGAAGCGCTCGGCCAACAGCGGGTTGAAATCAGATCCGGGGAACAGGCTCAGCAAGCGGTTGATACCCGACTGAACTAGGTAGATGCTAGTCGATTCCAGTGGCTCCAAAAAGCCGCTGGCTAAGCCCAATGCCAGTACATTTTTGTTCCAGAACTTTTTGCGCATGCCGGTGGTGAAGCGTAGTAGGCGCGGCTCGGCCAGCGCTTCGCCGTCTAGATTTGCTAGCAAAGTTGCGGTGGCCTCGTCGTCGCTGATGTGCCCGCTTGCGTACACGTAGCCATTCCCGATACGGTGTTGCAGCGGGATCCGCCACTGCCAACCTGCGGCGCGTGCGGTGGCGCGGGTGTAGGGTGTGATGGGGGCTACGCTTGCGCACGGTACCGCTAGCGCGCGGTCGCAAGGCAAGTAGTGTGACCAGTCCACATAGCCGGTTTTGAGTGTCTCTTCAATCAGTAGACCGCGGAAACCCGAACAATCGATGAATAGATCCGCTTCGATCATGTCGCCATTTGCCATCCTGAGCGATTCGATGAAGCCGTCTTGGGCGCGCTGATTGACGCCGACGATTTTCCCCTCGATGCGTTGCACGCCGCGACTTTCCGACAGCTCACGTAAGTAGCGTGCGTATAGACTGGCATCGAAATGATAGGCGTAGGCGATGTCGGCCAGCGCAGAACTGGCCGGTGCATTGCTGTCGCCGGGGGCGAATTTCCCCTGGGGTGCCATCACAGTTTGCAAGGAGTAGTCACCTATCGGCGCTGCCCGTCCGGACTGGAAGAGCTTGAGCCAGAATTGGTGGAAGGGCAGTGGCCCCAGCGAGCGACCGATAATGCCAAAGCCATGTAGGTAGCTGTCGCCGATGCGCGACCAGTCTTGAAAATGGATGCCGAGCTTGACGGTCCCTTGCGTTCGTTTGACAAATTCGGCTTCGTTGATGCCTAGCATTTGGTTGAAACTGCGGATGTGGGGAACGCTGGCTTCGCCGACACCAACAATACCGATTTCTTCGGATTCGATCAGGCGAATCGAAGCCTGCTTTCCTAGGTAAGTGACCAGTGCAGCGGCGGCCATCCAACCAGCGCTACCGCCGCCCACTACGACTACTTTTTGGATACGCTGGTGACCGCCGCTCACTGCGAACATCCGTTTGCTTGGGGGGAGACGGAAATTATGTGCGGGGGAGTATTTTTCATTTTTCGTATTCGCTTGAGCACGCAAAAAATCGATTTTGTAAAGATAGCTAATCTGAAAATATCCCTCACGCTGGAAGGCGTGAGGGATATTGCAGTCTTAGAACTTGTAAGTGAGACCCATGTACACGATGCGCCCAGTGTAGCCGCTGGAGTAGAAGCGCTCGCTGGTGTCGTTGCCTAGGTGCGAACGGGCTTGTCCTTTGCTTAGATTTTGCACCGAAGCGGTCAGGCTGAGCGCCTTGGTGAAGTTGTAAGCGGCGTTCAAGTCAATCTGGCCATAGGGCTCTTGATACACGTTTAAGCCATTGATGAGTCCGCCTACTACTTCGCCGCGACGATTGTAGGAAGCGCGCACCATGTAAAGATCGTTTCCGTAGAACAGGGTGAGGTTGGCTTGGTTCTTCGCGCTGCCGACCAAGGGCGACTTGCCGATGAGCGTACCGTCTGCGAGCGTGATCGCCGCTTCGTTGGTCTGGTTGTAGGTGTAATTGAACTGGAAGCCGATGCCGGAATCGAGCGTGTGTTGCGTGTATAACTCGATGCCTTGTGAAACCGCATCGCGTCCACCCGCACTGGTCGAGTAATTCTGCACGGTAACTGGCTTGCCACCGACGTTCAAGGACAGGTCGCGCACCACCGGCACCGAGAAGTTGCTGACGTTCTTGCGGAACAAGCCAGCACCGAGCACTGAACCGCGATGGAAATACCATTCCATGCCTAGGTCGAACTGCTGCGCTTTGTACGGCTCAAGACGCTTGTTGCTACCTTCACCGAACCAGCCTTGCTTGTCCGCGCCACCGATCAAGCGGCGGTCGTTGACGTATTCTTGGCTGTAATATTGCAGGCCACCCGGTGCGGCGATGTCGCCATAACTGGGTCGCGAAATGACTTTAGATGCGGCGGCGCGTAGCAATAGTGTGCTGCTCAGGTCGTAGGCGATGTTAAAGCTCGGCAGTACGTCGGTATAGCTGCGATCAAGCGAGCTGACGGCGAACGACGAAACATAGCCGCTACTATCAGGAAGCTTGGTGAAGCCGCTAACACAGCCGGAGCCGGATGGCGCGCCGATGGCGGGTAGGCCGCCCGTTCGACAGGGTGCGGGGCGACCATCGGGTCCATTGAAGAAATAATCGTTGTAGTAGTCGACCTGATCGGTCGAGTCGGCGTGTTGTTGAGTCCGTACCAAACGCGCGCCGATATTGCCGCGCAAGTGATCGGTTTTAAAGTCAGCTTGCAGATAGGTTGAGTAAATTTTTTCGGCCACGTTGTAGACGAAATTCGGTTCTTGCCGGGTCTGCATTGCGCCATAGCTTTGGTTCAGAGATGCAATGTAGGCCGGATAGTTGATCGCTGGGAAAGCGCTGGCGCTGATGCCGCCCGTCAGGTTGCCCAAAGATTGAGGATACAAAAAGCTAGGCTGAAATTTGGAGGCGGTGGGATCGCAGCCGTTTTGGTAACGCTTGTCGTAGTCGCTAGTGTCGCTACCTTTACATACCCAGTAGTTATTGCCGGTGTTGCGGTGGGTTCCGCCATCACGATACTTTAGCCCGAACTGCAGCGCGTCCAGCCAACTATTGTCGTTGTGCCAGACAAAATCGGTCTGGGCATAATTTTGATTCGTGCTGTTCTTGGTCCACGATGAGGAGGTCGAACCAAGATCGATTTCGCCTATGCCTTTTTGCAGGTTCGCCATCAGCTCCGGCGCAAACGTCATCGTCGGTGTGCCTATTGTGCTCCAAGCACTGTAGGTGTTACCGAGCGTGTAGTTGCCAGATGCGTTTTGTAAACGCGGCTTGATCGGCATGGTCATTTGCAATTCGGGTCCGCCCTTAGCCCAAGTACGACCGCCCTTAAAAGTAGCGTCCAGCGCTTCGCTATGCCATGCCGCTTCGAAGTCGGCGGTTTGCGATAGTGCGCTTTCGCGGTTGTAGCTGCCCGTGATCTGCGGGGTTGGAATGGAACAGTCGTCTGGGCCAAAGCCGCCAGTATTGCTCACGCCACCTTTTGCCGCCGCGTCACCGCTGCAATAGTAGGTTTTGCCAGCGTGCGCGCTATATTGTGCGCCGGTGACAATGGTGCCACTGCGGTCGAAAGTCAGACGGTCGAGCAAGCGGCCGCCGGCCCAGTTGCCGTCGCCAGCATAGCGGGCGAGATTCCATTCCGGAATCTTCAGTGTGTTGGTCTGAGAATTCTGCGACAGGTCAAAACGGAAGTAATTGGCGGTCAGTATCAGGTTTTTGATCGGCTTAAATTGTAGCGTTAGCTGCCCGCCCTTGCGTTCCCGTTCTTCGTTCTTGACATCGAGGTTGAGCGAGGTCGGCATCATGAAATTGGTGTAGTACTTGCCGTTCTGATCGTGAAAGCCAGACTCACCCCACCAACGACTGCTCATGCCGGATGGCTTACCGTTGACATCGGTCGCTGGATGCGTTTTGTAGTCATCGGCGTACCATTGCCAGTTTTCGGTGTTGGCGCCCATGGTGCGCGTCGTGCGCTTCTGTTGAGTGTAGCCCACGAGGACACCGAAGCGATTGTCCTCGTCGTGCCAAGCATATTGACCGGAGAACTGACCGTCGGCCTTTTTGCTCGTGTCAGCCCAAGTGCCTTCGCCAGTGACGAAGCCGGTGTTGGACTTCACGTCCAATGGACGACGCGTGTGCAAGATCACGGTGCCGCCGATGCCGCCTTCGTCAATGCGGGCTTCCGGTGTTTTGAACAATTCAGCGCTGGACAGCATATTGGCCGGCAGCAGTGTGTAGTTGAACGAACGGGTCGGATCGCCATTGGACTCGGCCGTGGCGATGTAGTTGCCGTTTAATTGGGTCAGGGTCAGCTCCGACGACAGGCCGCGCACGCTGACGTTCTTGCCCTCGCCACCATTGCGATTAACGACCACGCCGGGTACGCGCTGCAAAGCGTCGGCGACATTCTTGTCGGGGAATTTGCCGACATCTTCAGCCGTGACGACTTCGACGATGGCGTTCGCATTGCGTTTTTGGTCCAGGCTTTTCTCTATCGCATAGCGGTAGCCGAGTACGACTACTTGCGACGCATCTTCTTTTTGTGGTTTGAGTTCAGGGGTCGTCTGCGCGTGTGCATCGAGCGCACTGCCAGAGACTAAAATACCTACCGCAAAAGCGATCGGCGTAAGCTGTCGGAAATTAGCTTGTCTGGGCAAGAGATTACTGAGTTTGTTTTTCACTTCGTTCTCCGTTTACAAATGGATTGATTGAGCCGTGGTTTGATTTGAGTGCGGGATAGGACAGAAAATCCATTTGGATATTGATGCGCAATCCCTAAAAATAAATGAGCGCTGTGTTGGTAATTATGAGCGACTCTAAGCAGAGCCTCATGGATGACGATGCCCTCGCCAATCGTTATAAAGGGGGATGAGAAGTGACTCAATCAATGATTGAAAAAGAAGCCTAGTTTCGTTAGTTTAGTAAACGATGCGGCGTGTTTTGCTGGTGAAAAAAGAGATGACATCAGGGCGATTGCGTGAAGCCGTATCAAAACAAAAAAACCACTCAATACAGAGGTAGAGGGGTTTAGCCTTTTTATGCAATAGTTTTAGGGGTGGCGTGCGGGTCTCTTTGGCGGAGCCTAGTGCAGCCTAAGGGAAATTGAGATTGCCGAGTAGTCGATCTACCCAACTCTGCTGTGTAGACCATTTCGGCCGAGGAAAATGTTCTGCCCGAGTTGGGGCAGAACATCGTTGGAGGGGATTTAGAGAATTACTTCACGCCGTGTAAGAGCTTTTGCATGATGGGTGAAATGAGCAGCAAGAATACGCCTGCGCCGACCAAGGAATAAAATCCAAAGGTGTAGCCGCTCAAAGCTGAGGCGACTGACAATCCCGTGGTGCCGCTGACGTGAGCCGCGAATATCCCCGACAAGTTATTGCCAATCCCGGTCGATAAAAACCAACCACCCATGCCCAAACCGACTAAGCGAGTAGGCGCGAGCTTGGTAACCATCGACAAACCTATCGGTGACAAACACAACTCACCAATCGACTGAATCACATAAACCAAGATGAGCGGCCAGAACGGGATTTTACTATTTGCGTCAACCATAGTACTGAGCGCAATCATCAAGAAACCGAATGCGAGGCCATTGCCAATTAAACCCAGGCCAAATTTAAAAGGGATGGTTGGATTGAGATTGCGCTTACCCAAGTACACCCAAATGGCAGCAATGATAGGTGCGATACCGATGATGGCCAGCGAGTTTACACTTTGGTACCAAGCGACCGGAATATCAAAGCCCCAAGCATTGCGATTGACGATTTTATTGGTCAAGAAAGTGAAGGAACTTCCCGCCTGTTCGAAGAACATGAAAAACAAAACATTGAAGACGAAGATGATCAACATCGCGATGACTTTATCGCGAGCGGCTTTGCCGTTGCGGAAACCCTCGACCAATAGCATCGCCGACAAACCGCCAAACAAAACAAATAGAATGTTGGCGAGTGTATTGGCACCCAAGGAGAGCACATAGTAAGTCAGAGGAATCACACATAAAGCACCGAGTGCAACATAGGCTACACGCGACAAGCTTTGGGCATCCTGTGCTGGCGCGCCTATGCCCTTTAAGACACGGCGACCGATTGCAAACCAAATCAAGCTCAAAATCATACCTACGCCAGCAGCGATAAACACGATTTTGTAGGCAGGGGTGTCGCCCGTGTTGAATATTTTTTGCGCGAGTAATTGGGTAAAAATAGGCGCTAAGAAACCACCCAAATTAATGCCCATATAGAAAATCGTAAAACCTGCATCACGACGTGGGTCGGCAATGGCGTAGAGCTTACCAACCATCGTGGAGATATTCGGCTTAAACATGCCGTTACCGACGATGATGGTGGCCAAACCGAGATTAAAAATTTGATGGTCGGGGTAGGCAATCATAAATAAACCAGCCGCCATAAAGCCTGCGCCCAATAAAATCGAGCGTTGATAACCGATCACTTTGTCGGCGACATAACCACCAAACAGAGCAGAGGCATACACCAGCGCCAGATAAGAGCCATAGGTGGCATTGGCCGAGGCTTCGCCTGTCGCATTACCGCCGTAAAATTGTTCGACGATATACAGTACCAGTGCCCAGCGAATGCCGTAGAAGGCAAAGCGCTCCCAGAACTCGGACATAAACAACATCCACAATGGGGCGGGATGCCCTAAAATCTCTTTAAATTCCGGTATCGTGGGCTCTGAGCCCGGTGTGATTGCAGCACTGCTCATGCAATTTCTCCTTTTTTTGGGGTATGACCAACCCGGGAAGAAAAAGCATGTAAGCGATGTGCTTGCATACAGCTCATTGTCCCGTGTAAGTTCTATTTTGTTTTAGAAAAATGATCGACTTAGACCCCAGCATGAATTGCGAAAAACATTAGCAATCCATTACAAGGGCTATCAACGACGCTGCATTCTAAACTAGAAAGAGCACCGAGGAGGCGCTTTTTGTGTCGCAAATCATGTAACTTTTCTTGCGCAATGCGGCAAAAAGTCCGCACAATTAGGCAAAATAAGGCCACCCGCAGAAATGGAGAGACCACAATGGAAAATTCGGAAGCAAGCACCCAGCCGCGCCAGATTGATTTGCTATTGGCGCGTTACGAGGAAAGTCATCGGCACCCGATGAATGAAAAAATCCATTGGATATGTGTGCCCGTCATCGTCTGGACCGTGTTCGCCCTGATTTGGGTCGTGCATCCCATATTGGCGGGCGTTTCTGCAATTCTTGCGCTCACCTATTATTTTTCGCTTTCCTTGGCGTTTGCTTTCGGCATGAGTTTAATGATGAGCGCGATGTTGTTAGTGACGATTGCGATTCCAGACCCATGGCTACTCCCAGTGGCCGTCGCGGTGTTTGTTCTGGCATGGATAGGTCAATTTATCGGCCATAAAATTGAGGGAAAAAAGCCCTCATTCTTTGACGATCTACGCTATTTATTGATCGGCCCTTTATTCGTTTTGCGCTTCTTGTATCGACGTTTGAAGATCGCTTATTGAACCGAAATTTTCATTAGGCGCAGCAAAGCTGCTATTTAAGTGCTGGCGGCGCATTTTCGTGCAAGTGCTGGTAAGACTTCGCCTCACATAGGCTTAAATCGCCAAGCATAGGCTTGACTCACTTTGAGGTGTTCTTTGCTGCCGCGAAGTTCGACGCTGACTTTGCCTAGTTCGTCGCGGTGGGCGCGGCTGATGGCATCGGCGCGAACCACGACGCTGCGGTGGATTTGCCAAAAGATGTCCGGGTCTAGGCCCTCGATGATTTCTTTCAAGGGCTTGCGGATATGCGCCTCATCGTCGCTGCAAACAACCCGCGTATATTTTTCGTCTGAGCTGAAAAATAGTATTTTATCGATGGGGAACATCTTAATCGTGTCGCCGACACTGGCGCTGATCCAACGTATTTTCTCCACGTTGGCGGGACGCAAGCGTTTATCGAGTTCTTGCATGAGCTGACTCAAATCGCTGGGTTGATGTTGATTCTGCAGCCGCTCTTTAAGGCGAATAATCGCATCACCCAGTCGTTCTTTTGAAATTGGCTTGAGTAAATAATCGATGGCACCCGCACCAAAAGCAGCCAGCGCATGATTGTCGTAGGCGGTGGTGAAAACGACGTGGCAACGTCCCTTGCACGCGTTCGCCACATCTAGACCGGTCATGCCCGGCATGCGGATGTCCAAGAAAGCGATGTCAGGGCAGTGCTGATGTATGGCTTCTAGCGCTTCGGTGCCGTGTTCGCATTCGGCGACGAGATTTAATTCAGGCCACAGTTCGGCGAGCATGCGTTTGAGCTCTGAACGTGGTAAGTCTTCGTCGTCGGCGATGATGGCAGTGATGACGCTGGTGCTAGTGCTTGTGCTGGTGGAGATGTTCATAGCTTAGTTGGTTTCAAGAGGAAGTATCAGACTCGCGGCCACGCCACCTTCGTTGCGTGCTTTCAATAGCAGTTGGGCGCGGGAGCCGTACATCGATGCGAGTCGTTCACGAATATTGACCAAGCCGATTCCTGTGCCTGAGTTGCTCGCTTTAAAACCCACGCCGTCATCCATCACACAGACTTCGATTTTAGCTTCGCCGTCGTGCATGATGCGTTGGGCTTTGATGCTGATATGCGCAGGACCAATTTTGGGTTCAACCCCATGTTTGATCGCGTTTTCAACCAGGGTGATGAGTAACAAAGGTGGGAACGCGATGTCTTCTACTTCCGTCTCAACCTTAAATTGTAAGCGCGGAATACGCGCTTGCATGAGTTTGAGGTAGGCCGTCGCGCCTTCGAGTTGTTTACTCAAACAGCTTTGTTCGATGATGCCGTCGCTACGCATTTGCGGTATCGTTGATCGTAAATAATCCACCAAATGATCGACAATGGCGGTCGCTCGTAAAGGTTCGGTGAGAATGGCCGAACGCACGCCCGCTAAGGTGTTGAATAAGAAATGGGGTTCCACTTGGGCCACTAGGATGGATAAGCGCAGTTCAGCTTCGCGCCGAGCAGTCTGTGCGCGTCGTAATTCCTGTTCTCGTTTTGCTTCGACTAAACGCCGTCTTTGACGTAGAAACACCCAGAGATCAAAAGCACTACCCCAGTACAGAACGATGGCAAGAGTTGGGAGGGTCTGTAAAACGACGATGGCGATTTTGCTGGCGTTGGATTTCTCGTTGACCGATGGAGTGGCCGGGCTTGCGCTGGTCGGCTGTCTGGCTTGTGAATTAAGCTGAGCAGTGACCGGAGCATTAACCTGAGATTCGGCAGATTTCCGCACCTCTTCCAATTTAAGTTTGGTTTTTTCTGCGACTGGGAAAAAATAGTAATTCGCATGATTTACAACGAAACTTAAACTGAAGCTAATCAGCGCGCCTAAGAGCAGCGCGGCCACTAGCATGAGCGTTTCTTTGCGTTCGCTGTAGGCCTGTTTTCTAACCCAGACCGCGAGTGCCTGTCCGATTAAAAAAAGCCCGGTAGCGCCAACAAAAAACGGCAAGGTCAATAGAATAAAATTGTCTAATTTTTTCGGATTTAGTGCAGTGAGAAGGACGATGATTAAGAATAAGCCGAATAAAGTAGCGCCAAACGCAATGCTGCGGTGGCGAAACCAAGTGCGTGAAAATACCGGGTAGTTACGATAGCGATTAAGCCAAGTGTCGCTTTGTATCGAAACCTCAGGCGGTAAGGCTTGCTCGGTATCGGCCTTAGTGTGATTGATTACGCTCGAGGTCGTCATGTTTAGTGTGGGGAATTTTTCGAAGACGAATAATTGTATGCTGGAATCAGGCTTAGCGATGAGGCTGCGACGAAATTAGCGTGGTGCTGATGAAGTGCCGCAATTCGTGGATTAAGTCGAAGCTGGCTCTTCCGGCTCGGGTTTGGCCGCTTCGCGGCTTTGGGTCGCAATGCGCAGGATGGTGTTGCGGATCGCGCTTAATACCGCGACGGAATTGAAAGGCTTGACGATAAAGCCGACCACACCGCGTTCTTGCGCGCTTTGTATGGTGGCGGTGTCGATTTTTGCAGAGACTAAGAACAGCAAACTTTTGGGAAGTTGGCTGCGTAATTGTTCTAGTAATGCCAAACCTTCTTTGTCCGCTTCACCTATGTCCACACAGATTATTTGCGGTTGCAATTTAATGATGCGTGCGAAGTTGCTGAGATTGCTGTCCCCTACCACCTCGTGGCCACCATTGGTGAGTACGGTCGCTAACAAATTCCGGGCAACCGCCTGATTGTCGAGTATGTAAGCTTTGAGCATAAGGTGTTGGATGTAGGTCGCACTTTATCATAAT
>JAHFQV010000083.1:10325-15933 GCA_023259175.1 Oxalobacteraceae bacterium
TTTTGCGTTCTTCACGTATTTATTGAGCCATTGATCCTGTTCCCATAACAAATGTAGCATCGACTCACGGGCGCGGTAAATGTGACTCTCATTGGGAAGCATGACGAGGCGTGCAGGGGAGCCCAGGCCTTGCAGCGCTTGATACAGGCGCTCACTTTGCATGGGAAAAGTGCCGGGGTTATTGTCGTCTTCGCCGTGTATTAGCAATAAGGGTTCTTCGATTTGGTCGGCAAAATGGAAGGGTGACATGTCCAAATATGCGTCTTTGGCTTTCCAATACACCCGCTCTTCGGCTTGAAAACCAAAGGGGGTTAAGGTCCGATTGTAAGCCCCCGAACGTGCAATGCCTGCGCGAAATAAATTGGTATGCGCCAGTAAATGCGCCACCAAAGAAGCACCATAACTATGGCCGCCTATGGCGATGCGCTGACGGTCGGCGACCCCCAAACGCACGACTTCATCGACTGCCGCTTCGGCATTCATTTTAATTTGTTCGGTGTAGGTATCATTCGGCTCTTTCCGACCCTCGCCGACGATGGGCATGGCAAGGCCGTCGAGCACCGTGTAACCACGCGCTAGCATCACTTGCGGCCCTTGAATATTGATGCGATTAAATTTATACGGTGAGCCTGTGATTTGTCCCGCCGCCTCAGTGGTTTTAAATTCTTTCGGATAGGCCCACATCAACATCGGACGCGGCCCATCGCGTTTCGGATCATAGCCTGGCGGCAGATATAAGGTCGCGGATAAGGCAACGCCGTCTTCTCTTTCGTAGTGAATCTGGCTGCGCTTTATTCCTTTGAACTGCGGAGTCGGGTGCGGGAAATTAGTCAGTGCACGAATCGCTGTGGCGTTGCGTAAGTCGCGCAGGTAAAGATTGGGGCGTTCATCAAGGGATTCGCGGCTGGTAATGATTTGTTGTCCTTGATCGTCAACGATCCCCAACACTTCTTCGTAATACGGCGGCTTGGAGCGCCACAAGCGGGTGATTTTATGGGTGTTTAAATTTACTCGATCAAGGAAGGGGCGGTCGCCTTCCGCGCTCGCACCGAGTCCTGTCATAAAAATAGATGCGCCGTCATCGGCGCGCCGTATTACAAGACGGCCAAAATCGTTTTGTGTTAGGACTGGGGTACCGGGATTGGCATATTGATCCTCAGTTTTACGGCTAAAGAGTAAATCAGCTTTGCTGTTGGGGACACCCGGACTAATGCGCCAAGTATGAGTTTCGCGCGTACGCCCCCAAGATTCTGTGACGAGTGCTAATTGATCACTGCCCCAAACTACGCTATTGAAACGCCAGGCCAATTCCATTAATTTTTGTGGGCCACTTGCACTGCTATTGGGCACGCCAAAAGGCGCGGCTTGCTGCCACATGACATCATGTATTTTGATATTTTGTTCGCCTTCAGCACCTTGCGCTTCCAGCCAAAAAAGCGTCGCCGCTTGATCGTTACGCCAGGCGAAATTACGCGGACCGGTGGGCACGGCCTCGTTCAAATTGGGCTGGCGCTCGCGCAATGGCAGGTCGGCGATGAGCTTGTGCTTTTTACCTTCTACGGTCCACATTTCCAACACTTGCGCAAAACGATCTATCGGCACCTGATACGAATAAGGGCGACGCACCTGCGTGGTCAATAACCAAAGTCCATCGGGCGAGGTTTGTACTTTGTAGATCGGTCCTGTGCTGCCTAGGCGATGTACTTCGCCGTCGAGTGTGACGGTGGCTAACTGGGTTTGCAACTGCCACTCCAACATGTCCGCATCATGGCTATCTTTTAGGAGGTCGGTGTAGGTTCGGTTTTGACTCAATTTGCCGCCTTTGCTCTCCAGCGTAAGCGGTCCTTTAGGGACGCGGCTTTCGCGCGGCGCAGGGCCTTGATGCTTGGGGAGCAGCCTGACTAATAATTGCTCAGAGTCGCTTAGCCAAGAAAAGCCCGCGCCTGTGACGGCATTGAGTTTTTCGTTAATCAAGCGGTGCGCGCTGGCAGTTTTGACTTCCAATAGCCAAAGCTCGACACCTTTGTCTATCCAAATACTAAAGGCCAGCCATTCTTCATCCGGCGACCAAGCGAAATCGGCAATTTTGCAGGGACTTGGCAAGCCTTTTACCTTACGAATTTTACCGGTCTCGATATCGAGTAAGCTTAAGCCATCACTAAAGCCATTGCGACTTGCGGCACGCATACTCGGGTGGATGCGCAGTCCCGCGAGTTTGAGTTCAGGTTGCGCCACTTCGGCTATGCTGGGTAACTTGGGTAAGCTCAGTAGGAGCCCAGTTTTGTTCAATGGGCCAAGACGAAACTCAGGTCCACGCGGCGCATCAACCAAGGCTAGGAGTTCGGGAGCCGGGAGCTGATACACACCATCGGCCGCGTAAGTAGCTAGTGTTGGCACCAAGGCAGAAATAAGTAACAGCAGATTTGTCAAAAACAAGCTAGCCCGAGCCAGGGCGCAGGAGGAAAAAAAGAGTCCCAATTGTTTCGCAAACACATACTTCATTATTTCACAGCCTTAGGTAAAACTCGTTGAACAGGAACGACAAGCGGGGATTATCTCAGATTTTAGGCGGGTATCGCTTAAGAGACTTTTTCCCAAGTTGTTAGATTGATTGACGTTGACAAAGCGCCTAGAGAAACGCAAAATCAATCTGACGATTGTTTAACCGGAGAATCCCATGGCACGCGTAAGTAGCTATCTCAATTTCGCTGGCAATACCGAGCAGGCCTTTTATTTTTATAAGGAGATTTTCGGTGGTGATTTTATTGGTCCTGTCATGCGCTTTCGCGACTTACCGCCCCAGCCAGGGCGCTCGCAAATGAGTGAAGACGAAAAAAATATGATTATGCACATCGAGCTGGAAATTCTAGGTGGTCATGTCATCATGGCGACCGATGCACCCGAATCCATGGGTTTTTCGCTGGTGCGCGGCAATAATATGTATATCAATTTAGAGCCGGACACCCGTCTTGAGACAGAACGACTATTCCATGGGCTAGCCGTAGGTGGTTTAGTCGAAACCCCCTTGACTGAGATGTTTTGGGGTTCTTACTTCGGTAGTTTGCGCGATCAATTTGGCATTCGGTGGATGTTTAATTGCGTTAATTAGCATCCACCATCATTGTGTCCTTAGTTCCTTGCGTTAGAAACCCTCACAGCGTCTTTTTGAAATCACTTTCATATAATTGGTAGGGTGGCCCCAAATCATATGGTTTGATGGGTGCGCATCACCACCTTGTCCATTGGCATCGGGGCATCGTTGTGCGCCCAAACCGACTTTGACGTTGTAGCTGCTATTTGAATAAAATTCCCCGACGACTTCCCAGCCAACGGCAGCGTAAACCAAGCTGCTTACAATCAGAAAGATGAAAGTACCGACGAGTTTGATCATAGTGTGGCGCATTTTTTCTCCTATTGAATATGTATTTTCCAGCTCAAAACTTGAGCGATCCTATGCTAATCAAAAACCAAAAAAACAAAAAACGAAAAATAATGAGTTTCAGCATAAGCAAAACCACTTGAGTTCCATCTTCAAACGATCGCCATTGCAGATACAGGTACAATAGCGGGAAAGGAATTTTAGTCTCATGTCCCACGGCCTCAATCAACCCCAACGCGATGCAGTTAATTACATGGATGGCCCCTGCCTAGTGCTGGCGGGCGCAGGCTCGGGTAAGACACGCGTCATCACCCAAAAAATCGCGAACCTGATTGAATTGCATGGCTACGATGCCAAGCATATCGCGGCGCTGACATTTACCAATAAAGCGGCGCTTGAAATGCAAGAGCGGATCGCCAAACTTTTGCAAGAGCCGAAAAAAGCCAAGCAAATTACGGTCTCTACTTTTCATTCTCTGGGCGTGAAAATATTACGGCAGGAGGCGCGTTCTTTGGGTTTGAAGGATCGCTTTTCTATCATGGATAGTGATGATTGTTTTTCGCTGGTACAGGACTTGGCCATTACTACGGATAAGCAACTCATACGTAGAATTCAAAGCGCCATGTCTTTGTGGAAAAATGCATTGATCGACCCTGAGCAAGCTTTGCGCCAAGCACAAGATGAAGACGAAGCGCAAGCCGCACGTATTTATCGCAGCTATGTGGCGACTCTGTCGGCTTATCAAGCGGTTGATTTTGATGACTTGATACGACTGCCAGTCGAACTCTTTCGCCAGAACGAAGAGGTGCGCGATAAATGGCAAAGGCGTTTGCGTTATCTCTTGGTCGATGAATATCAGGACACCAATACCTGTCAATACGAACTGGTGAAATTATTAGTCAGCGGTATCGGTAAAAAACCGATGTTTACGGCCGTGGGTGACGATGATCAGGCGATCTATGCTTGGCGTGGTGCGACGATTGAAAACCTCAGCACCTTGCAAGTTGATTTCCCCGATTTGCGCATCATTAAGTTAGAGCAAAATTACCGCTCCAGCACCCGTATTTTGCAAGCGGCCAATGCGGTGATCGGCAACAATCCCAAGCTTTTTGAAAAAGCGCTGTGGTCCGAGCATGGCTTGGGTGATCCGGTGAAAGTCTTGGGGATGCAGGACGACGAACAAGAAGCTGCGCAAGTGGCGATCATGATTTCCGCGCATCGCTTTGAGCGCCGCGCTACATGGTCAGACTATGCGATTTTATATCGCGGTAATCATCAAGCGCGGGTGATAGAGCAATCCCTGCGCAAAGAACGTATTCCCTATACCATTTCAGGCGGGCAGAGTTTTTTTGATCGTGCAGAGATTAAAGACATCATTGCCTATTTGCGTTTGATCGCCAATGAAGACGATGATCCAGCTTTTATACGCGCCATTACCACACCCAAACGGGGCGTGGGACAAGCGACTTTAGAGGCACTTGGTTCTTATGCTGGACAATGGCAGTGCTCTTTGTTTGAAGCGATTTTCAAAGGCGGTATTGAGGCAATACTGACCGAACGGCAGTTGCGTCCTTTACGTGATTTTGGCCATTTCATTAATCAGGTCGAAGCCCACGCGCATCGCGAAGGCCATGCCGAACAATTGCTCGACGATTTAATGAAAGAGATTAATTACGAAGCTTATCTCTACGATCATTTTGATGACAGAGCGGCGCAAAGCAAATGGCAAAACGTGCTTGATTTTACCCAGTGGTTAAAGCAAAAAGGCAGTGGTGGAAAAGAAGGAACGGATGATCATCGCAGCTTATTAGATTTAACCCAAATGGTGGCCTTGATGACGATGATGGAAGGCAAAGATGAAGAACCCGATGCGGTGCGTATGTCGACCTTACATGCTTCAAAAGGTTTGGAATATCCGCACGTATTTTTGGTCGGCGTAGAAGAAGGTATCTTGCCGCACAAAGGTGACCCTGATGCGCCAGTTGAAACCATCGCCGCGAGAATCGAAGAAGAGCGTCGTTTAATGTACGTCGGCATCACGCGCGCGCAAAGAAGCTTACACATCACTTGGTGCAAAAAACGCAAACGCGCCGGTGCACCCGTGCACTGCGATGTGTCGCGCTTCATCAAAGAAATGAAACTAGACGAAGGCGATGCACTTCCCAAAGAAGATGAAATCATCACACCGCAGACACGGCTGGCAAATTTGAAAGCGCTTTTGAGTCAGCC
>JAHFQV010000084.1:0-1214 GCA_023259175.1 Oxalobacteraceae bacterium
AGTTCGCGTGACTCTGCCCAAGCATTTGAATCCTGAATTGACGGCTGTGTTGGCCATTAGTTTGGAGGCGAGAGGGGGCTCAGGCAATCCGGAAAAACCGAGTGGACCGATACTCTTTAAAGGTAGTTGGCTGAAATTAGGCTAAGCCGAACCTCCTCAAAAATATTTTTCAAAATTTGTGAAATAGCTGAATCCAAAAGAAGGAACGCTGCGTACAAGACGATAGCGGGTCGAAATCGGAGAGCACGCTACTTCTGATGTTGACCGGCAATCGTCTACCAGGGATGTTTTAACTAAGATAGGAGTCAGGGATGCAAATTCAAAAGCGTTTTTCAGGTTTTTTTTTATTGGGTCTAGGTATTTTTCAAACACAGAGCTATGCCCAAGAGTCATATACGCCCGATATGGGTAAGCTCACCGCGACCGGCGGCGTTAGCCAAGTCGAAGGGGCCGGTGGTGGTGGCTTAACGCCTTGGGCGTTGATTACAGGCTACGGAACCCGTGACAGTTATGGCGCTAACGTTCACTACACTCGCTTAAATACGCAAGACTATGGGCTGAGCAGTTATGGGGTTGCTGTGGGGATCGCAGATCGTGTGGAATTCTCATTGGCTAAGCAAGAATTTTCGGGCAGCCTCGCGCCACTCAATGCGCTAGTGCTGCGCCAAGATATCTTGGGTGTTAAAGTCAAATTGGCAGGTGACGCGGTCTACGATCAAGCCATTTCCATGCCGCAAATTGCGGTCGGTATGCAATACAAGCGAGATGCCCGTATCGATGGTTTAGGCGCGCTCGGTGTGACTAACGTAAAGCAACTGGGGGCAAAAGATGATCGCGGTATCGATTACTATTTTTCAGCCAGCAAACTACTGCTTGCCCAAAGCTTGCTGCTGAACGGCACTGTCCGCTTAACCAAAGCAAATCAGATGGGGCTTCTGGGTTTCGGTGGCGATAAACACGACAAATATCAGGCGCAGCTAGAAGGCTCATTGGCCTATCTCATTAATCGAAAATTAGTCGTGGGCACTGAGTATCGTAGCAAGCCCCAAAATCTGGCTGTCGATAACGAAAAGGCGTATAGCGATGTTTTTGTGGCGTATTTTCCGAGCAAAAATTTTTCGGTGACGGCAGCGTATGTTGATCTTGGGGATATCACGGTTTTTAATCCCAAAAAGCAGCGCGGATTTTATGTATCTATGCAAGCTGGATTCTAG
>JAHFQV010000084.1:1314-15908 GCA_023259175.1 Oxalobacteraceae bacterium
GGCGTATTTTCCGAGCAAAAATTTTTCGGTGACGGCAGCGTATGTTGATCTTGGGGATATCACGGTTTTTAATCCCAAAAAGCAGCGCGGATTTTATGTATCTATGCAAGCTGGATTCTAGTCTAGCGCCAATTTCAAAAAACCATCGAACATCACATCTCCAATAAGGAAGAACATCATGAACACACATTCATTCGCATTTTCATTTTTAAAAAAACCTGTAGTCACAATTTGCTTGAGTCTGTTTTGCATCGCCACAGCGAATGCGCAAGCCGTTCCGCAAGATGACCACATTTATCAGGGCTTGGGTCAGAAGGAAGGTCTTAGCAAAATAGTCGATAGCTTCGTCAGTGAATTGTTAGCAGATCAGCGCATCGCACACTATTTTAGTAAGATGGATCGTCACCACTTTACACAGCTGCTGAACGACCAATTCTGCGAGTTGGCGGGCGGACCTTGCAAGTACAAAGGAAAAGATATGTCGGATGCGCATGAGGGCATGGGCATTGGTAATGCACAGTTCAACGCCGTCGCAGAAGACTTGCAAATTGCGATGGAAAAAAATGGGGTTTCCACTTCGATTTCCAATCAGATCGTGGCGAAGCTCGCACCCATGCAGCGTCCAATCGTCACTCAATAAAAGCAAGCGGCCGCATTTGGACAGTCCCTAAAACGCTGTGCCAAATGCGAGTTTGAGCGGTTTCTTCTTTGACTATAGAAGCCTGTTGCTCAAGGAAAAGCACAAGCACAGCACAATTATGAACCAAGAACTCATTCACATCATGCCGCGCATGCTGCGCTTCGCACGTCAACGCCTGCATGATCACGCGAGCGCCGAAGATGCCGTTCAAGAATCCTTGATTGCAATTTTGGAGAACCCGCAACGATTTTTAGGGCAGTCGAGTTTGTCGACCTACGCGTTGGGCATACTGAAACACAAAATTATCGATCACTTTCGGAACATAGAGCGTCGCTCTTTCGTCGATACTTACGACCTTGAAAGCGGCGATCTTGATACCGAGCTCAACATCGATGACGATGCTGTGCCTAGCCGTTATGGTGTCGGGGAAAGTAGCTTGTGTAAAAATAGTGATCCAGTTAATCTACTTGAAACAAAGAATTTTATGCTGATGCTGGAACATGAGGTCGCACTCTTGCCAGCGCGGAGTGCTGAGATTTTTTCAAAGTGTGACTGTCTGGAGTTTGACCGCCAAGAGATTTGTGATGCGTTAGGAATTAGCAAAAATAATTTCATGGTGAGCCTACATCGTGCGCGCCAAGCACTTAGAGCTAGGCCGGGATTGAGAGCGTATTCGACAGCGTAGTGAACAAGGTCTTTGCGAAAGTATGCCCTATGTGCGAAATCGCACCCGCTGGTTCGAAATAGCACCTCTTAAGCCTAGGCTTGCCTCCTTCAATCTCTCCTGATTTACGCTAAGTGTTTGATTTTTAAAGTGTAATTATTTCGATTAAAATCTGGCACGGCCTTTGCTGTTACTTCGCTAGTATCAATGCGGAGAACAAAAATGGACCAAGCAATTAGTCAAGACAAACTCAAATCAAAAAGCCGTAAGCGGCTTGCGTGGATTGCCCTCGCCATTCTTGGTATTAGTTTCAGTGCCTGGGCGGTGAATCGGGCAGTGAGCGAATCTTTCCCCATGAGTAGCCTACGTTTAAGTCAGGTGCATATGGGAACCGTGGATAACACCATCAATGCCTCGGGCACCGTGATGCCGGTGCATGAAGAGCAAATTCCTAGCCCAAGTCCAACTCGTATCGCCAAGATTTTGGCCAAGGCGGGGCAAGTCCTGAAGGCCGGTGAAGTCTTGATGATTTTAGATGATAGAGCGATTCGGGTTGCGATTGATAATTTGCGTGAGCAAATCTCGCAACAAGAAATTCGGGTAGAAACACTGCGCTTGGAAATGGAAAGCAATCTTAGAAAAATCGCCAGCGAGATTGAATTGCTAGAGCTCGATTTGCAGAGTAATCAGGTCAAGCTTGCGCGTTTCAAAAAACTCGGTGCGATAGGCATTACCTCGCAAGTCGATCTTCAGGCGGCTGAATTATCGGTCAAGCGCAATGAGGTGCAATTGCGCCAGCATCAAGAGTCCTTGCTCGATACGCGTAAAACCACACAAAGCAATATCGAGAACGCGCGCTTACAAAAATCCATCTTTCAAAAGCAATTTGAGCTGCAAATGAATTTGTTGGATCAAACTCAAGTGAAAGCGCCTTTTGATGGACTCATTACCTGGATGATGAGTGATGAAGGTGCCAGTGTGAACGCCGGGCAAATGATTGCCAAGGTGTCGGAGTTAAATAATTTTCGGGTAGAGGCCAGCGTTTCAGACTTTTATGCGCGTTATCTGGCACCTGAACAAAAAGTTAGAGTTGAATATAGCGGGCAAATTTTGACGGGTCGAGTGCAAAACATTTTGCCCGAAATTCAAAATGGAACTGTCAAACTTTTAGTCAGTCTTGATCAGCCTAATCATCCCCTGTTACGTCACAAATTGCGCGTCGAAACCAATATCGTTACCGAACATAAAAACGATGCCTTGGTGCTGGACACGGGGCCTGCGATTAGCGGGAAAGGTCGGCAAGAAGTGTATGTACTCGATTCTGGCCGGGCTGTTAAACGTAGTATCGAAGTCGGTTTGGGGGATAGTAAAACGGTCGAGATAACGAGTGGCTTGAAACTGGGCGAGCAAGTCATTGTTTCGGACGTAAGTCGTTTAAAGCATATGCAAAGTTTCAGAGTCACCCAATGAAGCTTCTGCATCCGCGGTGCTTTTCAATTTAGTCTACCGTTCGCGACGCTGGTGCAAGAGCTCAAACAGTAAAATTTATCACATCATGAATTGAGGAGAACACGATGATACAACTAGAAAATGTCAGCAAAACTTACCAGACCGATAAAGTCGAAACGCTCGCTTTGAAAGGGATAGACTTATCCGTCAAGAAGGGGGAATTCGTTTCCATTATGGGACCTAGCGGCTGCGGAAAAAGTACCTTGCTCAATTTGATTGGGCTCTTGGATAAACCCAGTCATGGCAAGATCAAAATTGAAGGTTCCGAACTGATTAGCTGGCGTGATAAAGACGTTGCCAAGCTCAGAAATCGCAGTATTGGTTTCATCTTTCAGAGCTTTCATCTGATCAATGACTTGCGCGTGATCGACAATGTTGAGTTGCCCTTACTCTATCGTAGCGTCAGTGCCAAAGAGCGGCGTATGTTGGCGGAAGAGGCTTTGACACGAGTGGGCTTGGCTGCACGGATGGAGCACTTCCCAAATCAACTCTCAGGTGGACAGCAGCAAAGGGTGGCGATAGCACGCGCGATGGTGGGGCGACCCCATATCTTGCTGGCCGACGAACCGACCGGAAATCTCGATAGTCAAATGGGCGCAGAAGTGATGGATCTTCTGCTTAAACTTAATCGCGAAGGTACTACTGTCGTGATGGTGACGCATGATGAACGTCAAGCCAAACAAGGCAACCGTGTGATACGGGTGTTTGATGGTCAACTGGTTGCTTAAGGAGGCGTTATGCTGAAAAATTATTTTCTGGTCGCGTGGAAAGTGTATATGCGGCGCAAGCTTTTTACCGCCATTAATTTGCTCTGCATTATTTTGACCATGGTGGTGCTTTTGATGGTGACGACGGTTTTGCAAAACGCGTTTTTCCCCAGCGGGGTTGAAGGCCGTAGTGATCGCTATTTGCAAGTGGACACCTTAGTTCAATTGGGAAAAGACGACAATATCTGGATGAGTCCCCTGGGTTACAAATTGATCGATCAACATTTTCGTAAAATGAAAAGCGTGGTGAAAGTGGCGGCCATCACCTCGCCTCAGGATGTGTCTGTGTACATGAAGGATAGAGTCGAAAAGCTGCAAATACGTTATACCGATGCTGCCTATTGGGAGATCTTGAATTTCAATATAGTTGCAGGACGCTGGCCGAATGCCAGTGATGTTGAGCAAGGTCGATTTGTCGTGGTGCTCAATGCTTCCACAGCCAAAAAATTATTCGGCGAACAAACTGCGATTGCGCAAAAAATCAATATTCAGAACCAGCAATTTGAAGTGATCGGTGTGGTGGAAGATGCCTTCCATTTCAACGCCTATTCCGAAATGTGGGCACCGATGACAACGATGCCATCGACGGACTATATGCGTAAACTCGATGGCGACTTTACTGCGCTTTTGATGGCGAAAACGCCTGCCGATACGGGCGCGATTAAAGCCGAAGTGCTGGAAATTGCCAAGACACTTAAAGCAGATGACCCAAAAGAATGGCAGACCATACGCCTCTTCGCCAATTCCAAGCTCGATATGTTTGCACGCGGTTTTTCAAACGGAAATCCTGAGGCTGATTCGGGTGCGACAACCGTGCTGATTTGGGTCGCTATCTTAATGCTGATTTTCATGACGCTGCCTGCGCTTAATTTGGTTAATTTGAATATCGGACGCATGCTAGAACGCAGCTCGGAAATCGGTGTGCGTAAGGCATTTGGCGCAACCCGCATGGAGCTGGTGCTGCAGTTTTTGGTGGAAAATGTCTTCCTCTGTTTTTTAGGCTGCTTGCTGGCTTTGTTGTGTACGCAGCTGCTGCTGATGTGGATCTCCTATTCGGGCATTATTCCCTACTTAAAGGTGAGTGTTGATTTGGCGATTTTTGGCTATGGACTCGTATTTAGTTTGATTTTTGGTGTGATGTCCGGCGTACTGCCGGCCTGGAAAATGGCACGCCTCGAACCTGTATTGGCTTTGAAAGGAAATGCATAATGTTTCAGCATTTATTGAAGATACTGTGGCAGCGTAAAACTAAAAATTTGATGCTGAGCTTTGAGATATTTCTCATTTTTAGTGTGGTCTTCGCGATCGTCGCGGGCGTAGTCTACAACACCAAGCTTTATCGCACACCCTTGGGTTTTCAGTACCAAGATGTATGGACTGTGTCTATTGGTTCTGCAGGACAAAATCGCCCTGTGATTGATGCACAGACGTTTGAAAATTTCAAACGTGAACTGAGCACCCTTCCCGAAGTCGAGTCAATGAGCTTTGTACGGTTCAGGCCGTTTACCCGATCTGGTTTTAGAACCAACTTAAAGTCGGCAGAAAAGGGTGTGAGCCAGCATTCTTACATTTTGTCGGTTGACGATGACTTCGCGAAAACCATGGGCATGGTACTGGAAGAAGGGCGCTGGTTTGGTGCAGAAGATGCACCCGAAAATGACAAAGTCATCGTCATCAATCGACAACTTGCAGACGCACTCTTTCCCGGGCAAAGTGCGGTTGGAAAATGGATGGAAGGGCCCAATAATAAGGAAGCCGATCCGGGTAGTGCTAAGGATTTGCGTAAGGTGATCGGTGTTGTGAATCAATATCGTTACATGGGTGAGCTTTTTGAATTGACGGGGATAGGATTTGTACGTTATTCACCTTTGCAAAAAAGTGCGGACATGGACAATTTTGTCGTCAAAGTAAAGCCGGGGACTTCTAATTTATTTGAGCTCAAACTCTACCAAAAATTAAAGCAACTGCGTAACGATTGGGAGTATACGATAGGGCGTTCTGTTGATGCGCGCGCTACCCAGCTACATGAAAAGGCGATTGTGTTTACACCGCCTGTATTGGTCGCGATATTTTTACTGATCATGGTGGGCTTTGGTTTGTTCGGTGTACTTTGGCAAAATACTACGCGGCGTATTCCTGAAATTGGTTTGCGTCGAGCTTTGGGGGCGGCAAGTTCGAATATTTATTGGCAAATCGTCTTTGAACAGTTATTGTTATCCTCCTTAGCGATCGTGTTAGCGCTGGTGCTTTTGATGCAAATTCCATTGACGGGTGCGATGTCGAAATTTATTGATTGGCCGGCTTTCTTTATATCGGCAGGAATTTCGATGTTCATTATTTATTCCGTGTCGGTGATTTGCGCACTGTATCCGGCTTGGTCCGCGAGTCGCCTAAGTCCAACCGAGGCACTCCATTACGAATAAGGATTCAATTGAAACGCATACTCATCATCGACGACGATAGTTCAGTCCAAGTATCGCTGGCACTACTACTCAAACAATCTGGTTTTGTGACCAGCACTTGCGATGATCCGATTTCGGCGCTAAAGGCTTTGGCAAACCAAAGCGTCGATTTGGTTTTGCAGGATATGAATTTTTCTCTGCAAACGACGGGCGAAGAGGGCTTGGCTTTGCTGCGAGAAATCAAAGCCCAATATCCCGGTTTACCGGTGCTGTTAATGACCGCTTGGGGATCGATTAGCTTGGCAGTGCAGGGGGTGAAGTTGGGCGCAGCCGACTTTTTCACTAAGCCTTGGAATAATGCACAACTGGTGCAGTTGATACGCACCACTTTGGAATTGTCTTCCGGTAGTGCGGGAACGACCCCCGACCGTGCCGCGCTCGATGCACGTTATGATTTTTCCGAAATTATCGGCGAGCATCCAGAATTATTGAAAGTGCTCACCACTTTGGGACGTGTCGCGCAAACCAATGCCTCGGTCTTGATTTTAGGAGAAAGTGGTACGGGTAAAGAGCTGATCGCCGATGCCTTGCATCGCAATAGTCCACGTCGCAACCAGACAATGGTGAAGGTGAATATGGGGGCGATTACTTCCTCCCTATTTGAAAGCGAAATGTTCGGTCATGTGCGCGGCGCATTTACCGACGCAAAAGCAGATCGCAAAGGGCATTTCGCCACCGCCAAAGCGAGTAGTTTATTTTTGGATGAAATCGGTGAGCTTAATCGCGCTGATCAAGTGAAACTCTTGCGCGTTTTGCAAAGCCAAACTTACCAAGTTGTCGGTGCGAGTAAAACCGAGCAGGCCGATGTGCGAGTGATTTCCGCGACCAATCAGGAATTGGCGGAAAGAGTGGCGACGGGGGAATTTCGTGAAGACTTATTTTATCGCCTCAATTTGATTACCCTGCGGCTGCCGCCATTGCGTGAAAGGCGTAGCGATATCCCGCTCTTAGCGCATAGTTTGTTGGCATCCCTGTGTGCAAGCTACCAAATGCCTGCGACTAGCCTCGCGCCTTCCGCAGTGGAATGGCTACGTGGCCGTAATTGGCCTGGCAATATCAGGCAACTACGGCAATCTCTAGAGCGCACTTTGCTACTGTCCGGTAAAACGGTTTTGGAGCAAGAAGATTTCCGTTTTTCTGAAACAGATGAGAGCACATCGAAGGTGGCAGGCGAGCACTACGATGGACTGACTTTAGATCAAGTTGAAAAACGCATGATAGAAAAAGCGATAGAACAACATCAGGGACACTTGTCTCGGGTAGCGAAAAGCCTAGGACTCAGTCGCTTTGCCTTGTATCGACGTTTGGAAAAACATCAGATTGCGCATGCTGATGCGGCGTTCGAGGATGCAGAAAACCGTTTGGATGAAGTATGAAAACATCACGGGGATTTTTGATCTACCTACTCCTTATTCATGTCTTTTTCTTTGGACTTGCACTTGGCTTTTACCGTCAATCACCGATCTTGATTGTCACGATTGAGTTAGGTCTGGTGCTGAGTTTCTCGCTAGGTATTTATCTATTACGGAGTTTGACGCAGACCACGGTTTTAACACGGCAATTTCGTGACTTGCTGCAGGACGGGAATTATTCGGCGCGTCTAAAAAATAAAGCGCGTGGCGAGGTCGGTGAATTGCTTGAACTGTTTAATCGTATGTTAGAGACGCTGTATCAGGAACGCTTGCAAGTGGGCGAGCAACGTGGCTTTCTTGATCGCTTACTGGAAGCCACGCCTAGCGCAGTCATCGTGTTTGATTTTGATGGACGCGTGAGCTTACTTAATTCTAGTGCGCGTGAATTGCTCGGGCAAGGCCTAGTGGGAGAAAAAGCCTTGGGATCGAGTTTGCTCGATTTCGTGCAGACTTCTGAAAAAAATTTACCTTTAAATGCACAGTTTTGGCGTGATTTAAACGCCTTGGAAATCGGCGCTAGCGTGGTTTTGAGTGACGACAACGGTAGACGTTTTTCTTGTCAACGTGGGCAATTCACTGACCGTGGTTTCGCACGCGATTTCCTGCTAATCGACGAGATTACCCTAGCCATCGCCAGCTCAGAAAAATCCACCTACGACAAACTGGTGCGGGTATTGGCGCATGAGGTCAATAATACTGTGGCCGTTACTGTATCGGTACTTGATTCACTGCTGTTTTATCAGAGACAAATTCGCAGCGAAGATCAAGAAGATTTTACAACGGCGATTGCCGCCGTGCAGCGCCGCAATGCGAATCTCGCTCAGTTTATCGAACGTTTTACCGATGTGGTGAAAATGCCCGAACCGCACCTTCACATGACGAATGTGACGGAACTGCTCGAGGGGATTGTGCTCTTGATGCGGCAGACTTGCCAAGAGGCAGGAATCGAATTGCGCTGGCTAAAAAAGGAAACACAAGTCGTGCTTGCCCTTGATGCACATTTGATGGAGCAAGCCCTTTTGAATATTTTGAAAAATGCGATTGAGGCGGTGTTGGCGAGTCAAAAACAGGTCGCGTCGCTTGACTCAACGCAGTCCACCCGAAATCATTATGTGCATTTATTTTTGGGACGAGATGGTGGCGGTGACACTGCTCAAAATCCTACAGAAAATCTGCGACTGAGCATCATCGACTCGGCCAACGGCCTGATGGATGTCGAACATGCGCAATTATTTTCACCCTTCTTTACAACGAAAAAAGGCGGGCAAGGGATAGGCTTAATGTTTGTGCGCGAAGTCCTACAAAGACATGGCTTACAGTATCGCTTCGCACCCAACGGCCACGCCGAAACGCAGTTTGATATTTATTTTTGAATCCATTTTTCGCCTACACATTTACAAACCAGTAGCCTGAGCCTGAACCTGATCCTAAGCTTAGTCCAAGGTCTGACGATAACGTTTAAGCGCGATGAAACCCGCAATAAAAAGGAAGATCAACATCGGCCAAAGCTCTTGCGTTAATTGGGTGATCTGATTTCCTTTCAATAAAATGCCGCGCACGATGCGTAGGAAATGCGTGAGCGGTAGCACTTCACCGACCACTTGCGCCCAGGCTGGCATGGCACGGAAAGGGAACATAAAACCCGAGAGTAAAATGGAGGGAAGGAAAAAGAAAAAGGTCATCTGCATTGCCTGCAACTGATTTTTTGCAATCGTAGAAAAGGTAAATCCTACCGCTAAATTAGCCATAATAAAAATCCCAATCAGTCCTAAAAGTAGCGGCAGACTTCCTTCCATCGGCACCTCGAAAATAGCAAAGGCTGCGCTCATGATGACGGTCAGTTGCACATAGCCGATCACGACATAGGGCAGGATTTTCCCTATCATGACTTCCGATGGACGCACGGGTGTTGCTAATAAATTTTCCATTGTTCCGCGTTCGCGTTCGCGTGTCATCGCCAACGAAGTGAGCATCACCATCGTCATGGTGAGTATGGTGCCGATTAAACCTGGAACGATGTTGTAACGAGATAAGCCTTCTGGGTTATAGCGTTTATGAACCCGTATCTCATAGGGCGGCGTGCCGCCGTTGGCATGTGCGAGAACACCTTTGAGATCATGTGCCAAAGCCTGATTTGCCATGCCCGCCAAGGCTGCAATTGCATTGCCTGAAGCCGAAGGGTCAGTCGCATCGGCCGATACCAAGACCACAGGATGTTCGCCGCGCACAATTTTTTGTGTGAATTGCGAGGGTATGACAATCATAAATTGGACCTTGCCATTTTCAAGTAAGGCATCCGCTTCGGCCTCGCTTTGTAAACGATGGTCGATGCGAAAGTAGGCGGTGTTTTCGAGCGCCGAGACTAAGCTGCGTGCGAGCGGTCCTTGATCCAGATTGACCAAGGCGGTCGGTAGTCCCTTGGGGTCGGTATTGATCGCATAGCCGAACATGATCAGCTGCATAATCGGAATCCCGACCGCCATTGCAAAGGTTAAGCGATCCCTCAGCATTTGTTGAAACTCTTTGATAAAGATCGCCGCAGTACGTTTGACAGAAAATGTGTTCATCGTGTTTTTCGTCTTTATCGGGTTTCGAGTGTTGATCGTGTTGATCGTGAATGCGGCGCATCGTGAACAAAATTGTCCGGCGCATTGGCAATCATGCTGATGAAGACATCTTCCAAGTTGGCGCGGCAGCTTGCTATTTTTAGTTGACCTTGATGTGGGATATTGGCGAGTGCAGCTTGCACTAAATCTTCATCTAGCCCTGCGACATGGACCGCGTTGCCAAAGGCTGCGACGCTCAGTACACCGGGGGAGGTTTTGAGTGGCGCTAACAGTGCGCCTAGGTTTTCGCCTTGCACCGTCCATACTTTTAATTTCGACTGGGCGATGATTTCGTTTTCTGTGCCACGCGCTAAAATTTTTCCGTAAGCGATGTAGGCTAATTCATGGCAACGTTCAGCCTCATCCATATAGTGGGTTGAAACCAAGACGGTAATTCCCTGCGTCGCGAGGTGATGGATTTGATCCCAAAATTCGCGTCTGGCTTTGGGGTCTACGCCTGCGGTTGGCTCATCAAGTAGTAGCAGTTTAGGTTGGTGGATGAGGCAGGCAGCCAGTGCGAGTCTTTGTTTCCAACCACCCGAAAGCGCACCAGCCAATTGGCTTTGCCGTGCCGTTAGGCCTAGCTGCGCTAAGGACAGATCTACCGCATTGCGCCGGTCGGGGAGTTCAAATAGTCGCGCGATGAACTCAAGATTTTGGCGTATCGATAAATCTTCGTACAGGCCAAATTTTTGCGTCATATAGCCGACTTGACGTTTGATTTGCGCGGCATCGCGAATAATATCCAAACCCATACAAGTGCCGCTGCCGGTATCGGGGGTTAATAGTCCGCAGAGCATGCGTATCGTCGTGGTTTTGCCACTGCCATTGGGACCTAAAAATCCACAAATTTTTCCCTGCTCGACGGCGATATCAACCGCGTCAACGACCGCGCGACCATTGTAGAGTTTGCTCAAGCCGCGTACATTTATGGCTAAGTTGGTCTCTAAATTGCTTGCTAACTTAGTCGCTAAATTAGTCGCTAAATTAGTCGCTAAATTATTTTCTGAAATTGGAGATGCGGTTAGGTCTGCGCTTGTCATTTTTCAGGCCTCTTATGGCTTCGCCACGGGCGTTGTGTCCATACTGCGCCTGACATCAATGGCTTGCCCAGGATGTAAGCGTGAAGACGATACTGCATCTAGATGGGCTTCGACCATAAAAACTAATTTGCTTCTTTGCGCGTTGGAATAAATGACGGGCGGGGTATATTCTGCTTGGCTGGCAATGCGTGTGATGTGTGCTTTTTGCGCTGGACCGCAAGCATCACAATTGACCTGCACAGCTTGGCCAATTTGCAGCTGACCCAGCTCAGCCTCGGGCACAAAAAACCGTAGTTTGACGTTTTCCGGTGGTAGTAAAGAGAGCACAGGCTGTCCTGCCGCGACGTATTCGCCGGGACGGAAAAAAATGTCGGCAATAAGACCATGCGCTGGGGCTATTTGCGATTTTTGTGCATTGCGCCAAGCGCTTTGCTTCACCACTTCGCTGGCCGCTTGTGCATTTGCGTCAGCCGCTATTTGTTCGTCATTTCGAGAAGGCAGTCGCGCAACTTTAAGGCTGGCTCGCAATTCAGCGACGCGTCCTTGTGCTATTTGTACTTGGGTTTGCGCATCGTCGAGACGCGCTTTGGAGACGAAGGCTTGATCGACTAATTTTTGCTGCCGTGCTAAATCCGTTTGGGCTAATTTTTCTTGAACTAAAGCGTTGCGCAATTGTGCTTCGATGACGGCGATTTCATCTGAGCGTTTGCCCTTTTGCGTGTTATTTGCCTGGGCTTTTGCTGTTAATTGACGCGCCTTAGTCTCATTTAGATTCGCCATTTCAGCTTCCCGTTCGAGTTCAAATAGGGGCGCGGCTTTCGCCACAGTTTGCCCAGCTTGTACCGACAGGTGCTCAATGCGACCCGCGACCGGCGCGGCGAGATACAAATATTCTCCTTCGACATAGCCGGTCCATGACGCGGGCGCTGTGGGTTTGCAAGCACTTAAAAAAACGAGACTTACCACATAAAGGAAGCGAATAAATTTAGACATGTTTGATTTCTTTCATCGGCGTGCTGAGGGCAAAGAGTGCACGGTCTACACGTTCAGCAATCCCTTGGTCGCTCAATACCGTGCTGTGCATTTTTTCTTGAACTAAAGCAGGTGCAAATCCCATCGCCATTACCCGAGGCACAATCAAAACGGGCGCGGCGACCGCACCCATTAAAAACGTGAACGCCTGCATCGGTGCAATTTCATCAAGCTCGCGCTTTTGTATGGCTTCGATCACGAGATTCACAATTAATTGCATATGACGTGAGCCATTTTTTTTCAAAAAAGCCATGGCAACTTCCTCACCACGCGCGGCATCCGACCAGACCCGCCCCAACCAAGGGCCATGTTCGCGTGCCAAGCGCCCAAACAGATTCATGGTTTGACGTAAGCGTTCTTTGGGCGTGCCGGGACTGAGCACTTCAGCTTGCAATTGCAGGAAAAATTCCTCGTACATGTTCTGCAAAAGAATGCCAAGGAAGTTGTCTTTGTTTTTGAAGTGATAGTGAAACATCCCGTGATTCACGCCCGCATGCTCGGTTAGGCGACGTAAGGACAAATCACAACAACCGCAGTGCGGAAATAACTCACGCCCGCTTTGCAGGAGAAGTAGATCAATATTTTGTGAAGGTCGGACCATAAATTCGAGCACTCTTGTGACTTTTAGGTTATTAGTCAAGCGACTAATAACCCGCAGTTTGTGCGTGAATCTTTGCTCTGTCAAGCTTCATTTGGATATATTTTCGCTGAGATGATTCAGTAATTCTGCTATTTTTAAACCATGGTGCTAAATTAAATGCGCTGCGGCATGGGGCATCAATCAATAAATCTGCGAAAATTAGCGCCCCCGAACTAAGTGCAGCAAAGTCTGTCCAAATCTCGCTTGGGTGCTTGGCGCTGGTAGGCTAAGCCGAGATCTTCTATTGCATGAAACTAAAGGAGCTTGAACGTGAATCAAAATCGACTGTGGGCGAAAAAAAGTGTGACGATGTTGGCACTGGGCGCGGCATTACTGGCAATCAGTGGTAACAGTAGCGCAGAACAAGTTGCGGGCGGTGTGCCTACAGGGTCTGCTGTGACCGCAGTGAAAGCGGCGCGTATGCTCGACGTGAAAAGTGGCCAATGGATAGAACATGCCGTGGTGTTGGTGAAGGATGGGAAAATTACCGCTGTGGGTAAGAACATTGCGATTCCAAATGGCGCACAGATGATCGATTTGGGTTCGCGTAGTTTGCTACCAGGTTTGATTGATATGCATACGCATTTGACGGGCGACCCTGAATTTCAGGGATATATGGCAGTGTCTTTGTCGATTCCGCGCGTTACCTTGACGGGCGCAAAAAACGCCCGTCGTACTTTAGAAGCGGGCTTTACGACGGTGCGTGATGTGGGTGCGGAAGGCTATTCGGATATTGGCTTACGTGACGCAATCAATGCGGGCGATGTACCGGGACCGCGCATGATGGCCTCGGGTCCTGCTTTGGGTATTACGGGCGGACATTGTGATGACACCATGCATGCGCCTGAATATAAAATCACTTCGACCGGGGTTGCCGATGGGGTCGATGCGGTGATGAAGAAAACCCGTGAAGTGATTAAGTATGGTGCGAGTGTGATTAAAATTTGTGCCACAGGTGGGGTGCTGTCGTTTGGCGACGACCCAAAAGCATCGCAATATAGTTTTGAAGAATTGAAAGCGATCATTACCGAAGCACATCGTTTAGGCCGTCGTGTTGCCGCCCATGCGCATGGTGGTGATGGCATCAAATTAGCGGTCTTGGCCGGTGTTGATTCGATTGAACATGGTTCGTATATCGATGACGAAGGTATCCGTTTAATGAAGGAACATGGCACTTGGTTGGTGCCGACTTTGTATTTGGGTGATTGGCTGGTGCAAAACGCAGAGGCGATTAAATTGCCCGCGCCTTTGCTAGAAAAAGCGAAAGTTGTTTTGCCCGACGCGCGCAAGCATATTGCGGTGGCGATAAAGCAGGGCGTTAAGCTCGCGTTTGGAACTGACGCTGGAGTCTACCCCCACGGTTTAAATGCACGCGAATTTGCGGTGTATGTGAAGCTCGGTATGACCCCTTTGCAAGCGATACAAAGCGCGACCCGTAATGCGGCCGATTTGCTCGGCTGGGGCAATCAGGTCGGCACCCTAGAGGCCGGGCAGTTTGCCGATATGATCGCGGTGGACGGCGATCCGCTCAAAGATATCACCGAATTGGAAAGAGTGAAGTGGGTGATGAAGGAAGGCGTTGTCGCGAAGGGTGTGCAATAAATCCAGCCAAATTTAGAACTAGCTTATGAGCTTATCTCTATGGAACTTGAGAATGCAACTTACAAGTACGGGCAACGACCAGCGAAAGTGTGTACGGCACAAGTGCCACGATCAGTAAAAACATCGCGGTACAACTCTTAAGCGGTCAAGCCTGTGCCAACTCGGTGGGTCTAAATCCTTACGTAAGTTACACGAACAGCACAGCGGTCATCACCAC
>JAHFQV010000085.1 GCA_023259175.1 Oxalobacteraceae bacterium
GTAAAAAAGTCGTGGTGGAATTTGTCTCGGCCAATCCGACCGGGCCTTTGCATGTGGGACACGGTCGTCAGGGGGCATTGGGTGATGCGCTCTCTGCGCTATTAGATGCGCAAGGCTATGCAGTGACCCGCGAGTTTTACTACAACGATGCGGGTGTGCAGATCGCCAACCTCGCTTTGTCGGTACAGGCGCGCGCCAAGGGACATCAGCCGGGCGATGCGGCTTGGCCAGAGTCCGCTTATAACGGCGAATACATCAAAGAAATCGCAGAAGATTTTTTAGCTAAAAAAACGGTTTCCGCCAGCAATGGCGTGCCTGCTACAGGCAGTGGTGATCAAGATGATCTCGATTCGATTCGCCAGTTTAGCGTGACGTATCTGCGCAATGAGCAAGACCGAGATTTGCTGGCGTTTGGCGTGAAATTTGACCATTATTACCTTGAGTCTTCACTGTATTCCGATGGCAAAGTCGAGGCTGCCGTGGAGGCTTTGAAGGCCGCAGGTAAGACTTATGAACAAGAGGGCGCTTTGTGGTTGCGCACCACCGAATACGGTGACGACAAAGATCGCGTCATGAAAAAATCCGATGGCACTTATACCTATTTTGTGCCGGATGTTGCTTATCACATCGTGAAGTGGCAGCGCGGATTTTCGCAAGCGATCAATGTTCAGGGCAGCGACCATCATGGCACTATCGCGCGCGTGCGAGCCGGTTTGCAAGCGGTCAATATGGGCATACCACAAGGCTACCCTGATTATGTGCTGCACAAGATGGTGACTGTGATGAAGGACGGTGCAGAGGTGAAAATCTCTAAGCGTGCAGGCTCCTACGTGACCGTGCGTGATTTGATTGAGTGGTCGGGAAATGGCGACGAAATTCGTGGCCGTGATGCGGTGCGCTTCTTTTTAATTTCCCGTAAAGCGGATACTGAATTTGTATTTGATGTCGACGTCGCTCTGGCGCGTTCCGACGAAAACCCCGTGTACTACGTGCAGTATGCCCACGCCAGAATATGTTCGGTGTTAGCGCAATACAGCGAGTCAGAAGAAGTCTTAGCGACCCTGCGTGAAGTCGATTTATCGCCCTTGACGGCTACGCGTGAAGCATCACTCTTAGCCAAGCTGGCCGAGTATCCAGAAATGCTACAAAAGGCATTAGAAGAATTGGGTCCACATCAGGTCGCTTTTTACCTGCGCGATTTGGCCGGTGAACTGCATAGCTATTACAACGCCGAACGTGTTTTGGTGGACGATGTCGCCTTGAAAATGGCGCGCTTGGCCTTGATGCTGGCAACCCGTCAAGTGATACGCAATGGCCTACATTTGATCGGCGTATCGACTCCGAACAAAATGTAGTGCTCATTTTCGCGCAGCAAGAAACTACTCTATCTCTTTAGGAAGCCTATGAATTCGAAATTTAATTCCCGCCTACACCAGCGGGGCAATACACTGACCGGTATTATTATCGGACTGGTGATCGGCTTGAGCATCGCCGTTGTGGTGGCGCTCGTCATTACCAAAGCATCGACTCCATTCACCAATAAAAATGCCAAGTCTGACAAAGGCGATACACCTGTTACGCAAATGCAGGACCCGAATCGACCTTTGTATGGGAATAAAGATGCAGTGAATCAGGCATCGAAAGAACTCGCCGCCGTGAAAGCCGATGCTGCGAAGTCACCCGATCCCGCTAATTCAGCAAACCCCGCTGCAAACCCAGCAACAACCGTCGCGGCGGCGAGCAATGCAGTAAGCCCAGTGGCGACAACGCCTAGCTCGGCCAATAGTGAGGAAAAATATACCTACTATTTGCAAATTGGCGCCTACAAAGAATTGCCGGACGCGGAAAGCGCCCGCGCAAAACTGGCATTGATTGGAGTCGAGGCCAATGTGTCGGATAAAACCGGGGACGGTGCCACTTTGCATCGGGTGCGAGTAGGCCCTTTTGATCAAGTGGATGTGGTGAACAAAATGCGCGCGAAGTTGTCCGAGAATAGTATCGATAGTGTGACGGTTAAAACTGCAAAATAATTTCTTATTTGATTTAGCCAAACAATGGGAAGCAAAAAATGCAAGCTTGGATTTTAGGTAGTTTGATTTTTCTCAGCACTCAGGTTTTTGCACAAGCACAGACGGCCTTGCCTGTTACGCCGCGTTTGGGTCAAGAGTATGTTCAACTTGAAAAGCCGCAGCCCGTCGATGCGGGGCAGTCAGTTGAAGTGACGGAGTTCTTCGCTTATTTCTGCCATCATTGTAATGATTTTGAACCCTATCTAGAAGCTTGGGCCAAAAAGCAAGGCAAACGCATCCATCTCAAACGCGTACATGTCAATTTTTATGATTTGGTAACGCAGCAAAAACTCTTTTATTCACTCGAAGCGATGGGCTTGGTGGATACCATGCAGTCCAAGGTTTTTGAGGCTGTACATCTGCACCATAATCGATTGTCGACCGATGCAGAGGTGATGAAATTGGTCGAGAAAGAAAAAATCGATCAGAAAAAATTTCTGAAGGAATACCAATCTTTCACGGTGAGTACCAAGCTCGCACGGACGGCGCAATTGATGAGTGATTATAAAATCGACGGTGTACCCACCATCGCGATTGAGGGGCGCTACCTAGTGTCGCCCAGTGACTTATTCGCAAAAGCCCATAATCCGCCTGGTGGAAAAGTCCATGCAGGCATTGATGTGATGGATTTCTTGGTCGATAAAATCTACCGTGAGAAAAATCTTACGATGAATAAAGCTGCCGTGAGCAGCGCTTCTGAGAAAAAAGCCAAGCGCACAAAACCCCTCGCCACGGATCACTAAATGATGCAGCAGCAAAACGTTTTCATTACCGGCGCGTCCTCAGGTTTGGGGGCTGCGCTGGCAAAACAATATGCGCAGCAAGGTGCGCGTGTAGCACTGCTAGGGCGTAAGCTAGAAGCGCTGCAGGACGTGCAGCGGCAGTTGGAAAATTCAGCGCTGCATAAAATTTATCAAGTCGATGTCAATGATACCCAAGCACTGACCCGTGCCGCTCACGACTTTATGCGTGAAGTTGGGCAGGTTCATGTGGTGATCGCGAGCGCTGGAATTTCGGTGGGTACGCTCACTGAAATGCCGGAAGATTTGGCGGTATTGAGCTGTGTAATGCAAACCAATGTGTTGGCGATGGTGGCTACTTTTACGCCGTTTATTGAACACATGAAGGCGCAAGCACACCAAGCACGCCATGGCTGCCGTTTAGTGGGTATTGCCAGCGTTGCGGGGATACGCGGTTTGCCCGGCGCGAGTGCTTATAGTGCCTCGAAAGCGGCTGTAATAAGTTATTGTGAATCTTTGCGGGTGGAATTGCGCGGCTCTGGAATTGAGGTCGTCACCATCGCGCCAGGGTATATCGATACGCCAATGACACAGGTGAATCAATACGCCATGCCGTTTTTGACCTCAGCGGAAAAATTTGCCAAAGCCGCCTATCTTGCCATCGCGAAGGGAGTCAGTTATCGTGTTATTCCTTGGCAAATGGGCGTGGTCGCGAAGTTACTCAGATTACTTCCCAATTTTGTGTATGACCGCCTTTTTGCCCACGCCCCACGCAAATCACGGCAAGTTTCGGAGTGAATATGTCGGATATTGATATCGATAGAAACCTAATTGATGCTGCGGGAACCTATCATCAAACGATTAGTTCGCTCGACAATACCCGCATTGTTTGCCTAGTGCCTTCGATTACCGAATTGCTTTGTGATTTAGCTTTGTTGCCGCAATTGGTGGGGCGTACTGGTTTTTGTATTCATCCCAAAGCTGGCTTAGCTGAGATTACCAAAGTCGGTGGAACCAAAGACGTGAATATCGAAAAAATTCGACGTTTGGCACCAAGTCATTTGATCGTGAATATCGATGAAAACGAAAAACCTACGGTAGAAAAATTGGCTGAATTTGTTCCGCACATCGTCGTTACCCATCCCAATCATCCTCTGGATAATCTCGCGCTGTATCGCCTGCTCGGTGCGATTTTTGATCGTCGATCAAGCGCTGAAATACTGTGTATGAAATTGCTGGAGGCGATGGCGCAAGTACACGCTGATTTGGAGCCTAAGCGCGTCTTGTATTGCATCTGGAAAGACCCGTGGATGAGCGTCGCGCCCGACACTTACATCGCCAATATGCTGGCGCTGCGCGCTTGGAAAAATCTCGACACCCTGTCTTCTCCACATCGCTATCCGGAGTTTGAATGGAGCGATACCTTGTTGTCACAGGTCGATGTCGTTTTACTGTCGACAGAACCGTATCGGTTTTCGCAAACCGATGCGGCGGTGTTGCAGCAGCAGATCAAAAAACCGGTACTGCTCGTCGATGGCGAAATGCTGTCCTGGTATGGCAGCCGTGCGATTTTAGGGATGTCTTATTTGCGTGATTTGAGTTTAGAAAATATCAGCTGAATCAATTCGATTTGAGATAAAACGCAGAGGGAAAAATAAAAAATCCATCGATTCAAAATTCGAATCGATGGATTTTTTTTAGACTGCTGGGACACCGCAATAGCGCTATCCCATCCTACTACAAAAAACTCCCTGATTAGAAATGGTAGTTCAAGGAGAGATTGTAGATACGACCTAATTGACTAAAGTGCGAACCATCATAAGTGACCATGGAATAGCGTCCGTCGAAGGTGATCGCATCCGTTTGTACTTCGCGTGGTGTGCGACCAGATGCATCTTTCGTCGTGCTATCTAACATGGCTTGACCGTTAGAATTGAGCGCAACAAAGCGCCAAGACGGTGTGACGTTGAACATATTGTTGATGTTAAACGCCAACGTAATGTTTTTGCTCAACTGGTAGTTGACAGCAAAGTCAGTGACCGTTTTGGTTTTAAATTCTATCGATAAATTTTGATCCAAGTCGGCATTTCTAAACGTGGTTGGACCAAAGACAGTGTTATTTAAGGAGAAGTTAAAGTCACGATAGTCCAGCTCGAAACCCAAGATGGATTTGAATTTTGGACGGGATGTGAACATCAAAGCTTCTTGAGTGACATCTAACACGGACTGCTTAGCGGCGGCCACTGCGGCTACGTTTTTCACCGCACCAACACGTTCATTTTCCAAGGAGTAGTTACCCGACCAGTTGATCGCTAACTTTCCATCGCCTAGACTCATATTGCGATGGTTAAAGACGTAGTCGATACCAGAAGTGGTGCTATCGAGCGCATTGGTGAAGAAAGACAGATTGACGATACCGGCTTTGTTCAGGATTTTATCGAGCTCCTGATTTGCGTCACCAGTAGGCTTGATTTCCTTGCCCAAGATAATGCGGTCTTTCAAATCGATACGGTAGTAGTCAATGGTCGCGCTAGTGTTGCGATCTGGTTTGATACCCAAGCCAAAAGTGAAGCTGGTAGATTTCTCAGGCTTCAAAGCAGGTACACCCAATAACTTCGCCTCTGGCGAAACGTTGTTGGCAATACCGGACACTTGAATTTGTCCACCCGAGAAAGAGTACTGCTTCTTCGAAGTATAGATTTGGTGCAAGGAAGGCGCACGGAATCCAGAAGACATCGAACTACGCAAAGTCCAAACATCGTCAAACTGGTATTTCATACTCAGTTTGCCGATAGTCGCATTACCAAAGTCGCTATAGTGTTCAAAACGCGCTGTCGCATCGACCACAAACTCTTTGCTGATATCGAAAATACTACCGCCGTAGACACCGTAGTTTTTACGGGTAGAGGCAAAGGAGTTTTCAGGGGTGTTACCAGCATAGGAATCGGAACCACGTTTGTAGTAAGAAGCCAAGTCACCGGCGATGGTTTCATAGCGTTCCGCGCGCAATTCTGTACCGAAATATGCATTTACACCTTTAGAAACTTCCTTGGACAAATCGGCGTTCATGACGACGTGGCTAAAGCGGGATCCACCAGCGTCAAATCGGGTTGGTGATTTTTCTGCCATGTCGCGGTTAACCGAATTGGTCACCGTGTACGTTTGCTCGTTTCCACCTGTTGTCAAACTGATGTCGGTAGCCCAGCCTAATACTTCAAATTTTGTTCCTACGGTCGCGTTGTAATCCTTTAAAGCGCCGAGAAATCCCGGTACATAACCTTCATACGGTGTGCCTGCGGCATGTAGCAAGCCGTAGTCCGTGGTGCGCCAGTAAGGTGTACGGAAGTTGGCATAGCTATCAACTTTTTTGTCGATATAGGCAGCGTTAGCGTAGATGTCTACGTTGTCATTGATCGAATACTTCGAGTTGACCAAAAATTTTGCAGTACGTGTATCTGGCGAGCCATTGATATTGCGTGCATCTGGGTATTTGGTCAGGAAAGGGATAACGTCTTTGACCAAATCAGCACCGAAAGTATCGGCTTCGCCACGGGCGCTGACGACACCGGAGCGCGACGCGAGTCCATTTTTAGACATGTCGATGGTGTAGTTCAAGAAGCCACTATCACCTAAAGCCACACCTTGGTTCAAGCTTAGGCCAAACATCTTGCCGTCGCCTTCATGAGTCACGCCAGTGCGACCTGTGATGGAAGTACCCATCGCAGCGTCTTTCAAAATAATATTGACCACGCCGGAAATCGCATCCGAACCGTATTGAGCCGAAGCACCGTCACGCAAAACTTCGATACGTTTGATCGCATCTTGTGGAATAGCCGAAATATCAGCACCGCTTTCGCCACGACCCGGTGAAGTCTGGGTGTAGATCAATGCGCTTGAGTTCTTGCGCTTACCGTTAATCAAAATCAGAGAACGGCTAGGACCCATATTACGAATTTCATAGGGGTCGAGCAAAGAGGTCGCGTCGTTCACCGGTGTTTGTACGGTGTTAAAAGACGGTACGCGATATTGCAGGGCTTTGTCTAATGAGACTTGGGCTGTTTTAGTCAAGTCACTGGCAGACAAAATGTCGATAGGTACAGGGGTGTCAATTACGGTACGTTGTCCACCGCGGATACCGGTCGAGGTAACGACAACGGTTTGAACTTCGGCAGGCTTAGCTGGGTCGCTCTGAGTGGCGCTTTGTGCCTGTGTGGATTGTGTGGCGCTCTCTTGCGCTGTGGCGATACCGCCAGTGGCTAAAAGCAGAACAGCAACCTGAACTACGCTTTTCATGAAAATTTCGTTTTTCGGGTTAGCTGCAGAACGCATAGATTTCTTTTTCATTTCCAGTCTCTCTTCATATTTTGGGGGTGTTTATTTACTTTTATTGATGCTTTCGAGACCCTCGCCATCGGCAATCAAGTCCTTTAGCGTGCCCTCCATCTTCTTCGTCGCAGAGGTCGGTTGATACTACCTGAGCAAAATGACAGGCGCAAGAATCCCAAACAAGCTGTTGTTTTTAGGTAGTCTTCTTGCAAGATTGGTTCTTAACTGGTATTAATTATTGAGCTTTTTTGACAATAATTTATTGATTTTCGGAAAGCCGCGTCTGGCTTTGATGGTGACTAATAGTGACGAATAGCGAGGAATAGTGACAAAAATAAAGCTAAAAATGTGGTTTTGCGCGGATTAAGGATGCTATATTGTCATTTTTTTGCCTAAACCCTCCTTTTGAATGGACTGAAAATATGTCTGCACTGTCGAAAAAGACTGGAATTGTGGTTCTACTGACGCTAGCAATTGCTTCGGCAGCGGCGACGACCTGGTGGATGAAAAAGCATAAGCCAATGGTGAAAGTGAGCGGCGAGGCAGTGGTCGCTAACCCGGATGCGCCGTTTGAAGTGGCGCATTGTCTAGCCCGTTTGCACGAAGATAAGCCGGCTTTGGCGGTGATGTTTTCCGACACTGTAGAAAGTGATCAGGCCCTGGATCAATTGATCGAAGTGGCCGACTTAGGGGATCCGAAAAGTACCGAAAAAAAGACGAAAACCGGCGAAGCCAGTGCGAGTTCAGCCTCAAGTAAAACAAACATTGTAAAGGGCGGCTGGATCGTTTCAGATAATCCGCATGTTTTGCTGTTTCCCTATGTGCAGGCGGGGCATCAATACAAAATTAATTTGAGTGCAGCTTTGCGTGCAATTTCCGGCAAAAAAATGGACAAAATTCATAGCTGCGAAGTGCTCAGCGATGAAATGGCGCCGTCTTATTTTTTCGCCAGTAAAGGCACGGTTTTACCCGCAGGCCTGAACGGCGGTTTGCCGGTCGTGACGGTGAATATTCCCGAAGTCGATGTTGAATTTTTGCGGGTCTCGCCCGAAAAAATGCCCAAATTTATCGACATGGTGTCGGGACGGCGCAACAAGTCTTCAGGAAGTGATACCGAGGGCGGTGGTGATACGGGTGATGATGGCGATTACTACTACGACTACTATGGTAATCGTAACAACCTCAAAGGTCTCACTTCCGGATGGCAGCTCAATGCTTTGCAGGGGATCGCCGAAAGTGTGTATCAAAATCGCTTCGTCACCAATGAAATTCCGAATAGTCGCAAAGTGAGTTTTCTGCCAGTTGAAAAAATTGCCGAACTCAAAGAACCTGGCATTTATGTCGCGGTGATGCGCAGACCTGGCTTTTATGATTACGATTATCAGGTCACTTATTTTTACGTGAGCGATATCGGTTTGCATGTACGCCGTCAACTTAAACAGACCGATGTCTTTACGACTTCGCTCAAAGAGGGCAAAGCTCAAGGCGGGGTTGAGCTAGAGGTATTGGGCGATGCTGGCAAGGTACTCATGCGTGGCAAAACCGATGGTGATGGTCACGGAATTTTAGAGGGTTTGCCGGCTGCGGCGCGTTTGTTGCTGGCGAAGCGCGGTAAAGAAGTATCGATGATTGCGCTGCAAGACCCAGGTTTGGATTTGGCCGAGTTTGATATCGGTGGCCACCTGCCGCGCGACGCTAAATTGTTTGCTTGGTCGGGGCGGGATTTGTATCGTCCCGGTGAAAAATTCACCGTCTCATTGATGGCGCGAAATGCGGCAGGTGTGGCCTTACCGCCTGCACCGATTAAAGTCGAATTGAAAAAGCCCAGTGGCGACGTGGTGAGTTCTAGCATTTGGCAGCCTGATCTCAAAACGCCGGGGTATCTACAAAATCGTATCGACTTACCACTAGACGCGGCAACTGGAAAATGGAGCTTAGAATTTAAGGCCGACCCGTCCGCGAAACGGCCCGACACGATTTATACTTTTCAGGTCGAAGAATTTTTACCGGAGCGCATGAAGTTAAGTCTCAAAACCGACAGTCCAGTGCTGACCGAGGAGGAGAGTTTCGATGTCAAGGTACAAGGCGATTATTTGTACGGCGCACCTGCGGCGGGCAATCGTCTTTTGGGGAGCGTGGCGCAAGAACGTGCGCGCAATCCTTTGCCCAAAGAGTGGCCGGGTTTTATTTTCGGTGATTTTGCCGACGACACCAACAAACATCGTGCCGAGATCGAAGAGTCCAGCTTAGACGAGAATGGTAAGGCCGACGTGTCCGTGCCTTTTTCCGCTGAAGGGCAATCGCCTGTGCGGGTTCGCGCATCCTTAAGTTTGCTGGAATCGGGTGGTCGCCCGGTGGTGCGTTCTATCGAAAGTGTCTGGTGGCCAGCGAAAGCACTGATTGCGGTGCGGCCTTTGTTTGATCGTGATGTGACGCGCGAAGGCAGTATGACGGAGTTTGAATTGATACGTGTCAATTCGGCCGGAAAATTTGATGCGCTCAGCACAGGCAATAAGCAAGCTGCATTTAAATTGGTGCGCGAAACGCGTGAATATTATTGGCGCTTCGATGCGGGTCGTGGCTGGCATTCAGGGTATTCCGAAGCTGAAGAAACCGTACACGCCGGTGCTATCGAACTAAAAAGTCGCAGTAAATTGACAGTGGCGGTGGGCTGGGGACGTTATCGTTTGGAAGTCACCGATCCTGAAACCAATTTGGTCATGCGCTATCGTTTTTACGCGGGGTGGAATGCGCAAGATAGCGAGAGTGTTGGCAATCGCCCCGACCGTGTGCGTTTGCAGTTAGAAGGCGCACCCGCCAAACCAGGAGGGGAAGTTAAACTTAAAATTAATCCACCGCACGATGGCGAAGCCTTGGTCTTAGTGGAGGCCGATAAAGTTTTGTGGAGCAAACGGGTCGCGGTCAGTACTGAGGGTACAACGGTGACGATACCGGTTGATAAAAATTGGAACCGCTCGGATATGTACGTCTCCACCGTGGTGTTTCGGCCCGGTAGTTCTGGCGATAAAGTGACACCGGCGCGTGCCGTCGGACTCACTTGGCTGCCTTTAGCGCGGGAAGCACGTCAACTCAAAGTGAGTATCAACGCACCGGCGCAAGTTGAGCCAGAAAAACGCATGGTCGCAAAGATCAAAGTCGATGGCGCATTGGGTAAAAAAGCGATGGTGACGGTGTCCGCAGTCGATGTCGGCATTTTGAATATCACCAGTTTTAAAACACCGGATCCATTTGATTTTTTCTTCGGCAAGCATCGCTTTGGCGCAGAGCTTACCGACATTTATGGCAAGCTGATTGAACGTATGGACGGCACGCCAGGTAAGATCAAATGGGGTGGCGATGCGGGCAAGCGAGATACCAAGAGCATGCCGAAAAAAGTCAAGTTAATCGATATTTTTTCCGGTCCCGTGCAATTAAATGACAAGGGCGAAGCCGAAGTGCCTTTGCACATTCCTGACTTTAACGGCACGCTGCGTTTGATGGTAGTGGCCTCCACCGAAGAAGCTTATGGGAGTGCCGATAAAGAAGTCGTGGTCAGTGCGCCTATCGTCGCCGAAATCGCCATGCCGCGCTTTATCGGGCCGGGCGACACCTCAACTTTGGCGCTGGATGTGACGAACATGATGATAGGCGAACAGAGCATCAACATCAAACTGGGTGCCGACAAATTATTAAAAGTTGCCGAAGGCGAGCGCAACTTAAAACTTATGCCCAAGCAAAGGCAAATTCTACGATTTAATATTGAGCCGACCGAGCCATTTGGACTCTCGCGTCTGAGCTTGGATGTGAAAACAGCAGGCGCCAAACCCGTCGTCATTCATCGCGAATTTGCTCTGCAAATTCAACCACCCGTCGCGCGTGAACAAGATGCGCGCCGGATCCGTATTGAAGCCGGTGCCACACAAAAAATCGATGCCAATTTGGTCGAACGTTTCTATCGCGGTTCAGCGACCTTAAGTGTCGCGATGTCGAATCGCCCGCCACTCAATGTACGTAGCATCGTCAAGGGATTACTCGACTATCCTTATGGCTGTTTAGAGCAAACCACGAGTGCCGCCTACCCGCATGTCTTCATCGATGAAGACGGCGCAAAAGCGGTCGGGCTAGAGCCACGTACCCGCGAGCAACGCGCCAAATTTATCGAAGGTGCGATTGGTCGTATCGCTGGTATGCAAGGCGCGGATGGCGGTTTTCGTTTATGGAGTGGCGACAGCGGACCTTACGAACTTTGGCTGACACCGTATGTGACCAGTTTCCTCGTCGATGCGCGCGAGGCGGGATTCAATGTGCCAGAGGAAATGACCAAACGCGCGCAAGCATGGATGACCACAAAATTAAACGGCGCAGCCAATCAATTCGCACCCTTGCCAGCGGCAGTCAAGCCCGATGCCAATGGCCGTTACGACTGGCGCGATTACGAATTGATACGGAACAGTCATCAACGTTTCGCTGAATTAGCGCATGTCGCTTATATGCTGGCACGCGATCAAAAAGCGTCTTTATCCACCCTGCGCATCCTGCACGACAACTATCGCGACCGCGCCAAATCGCCGCTACCCCTAATTCATTTGGGCTTGGCATTAAGCCTGATGGGCGACCAAAAACGAGCCGATGTCGCCTTTGATGAAGCCATGAAAAAGCCCTATGGTGTGCGCACCGATTGGGAATGGGATTGGTTAGGTGATTACGGTACCTCAATTCGCGACCAAGCTATGAGCTACGCTTTAATGTTGCGCCATAAAATTAGCCATCCACTACGCGAAACACTCTTGACTACGCTCGCAGAAAGGCTCAACAAAGGGCGCGGCTACTATTCCACCCAAGAGCGCATCGCCTTATTCTTAGCGGCTCGTGCCGCTGGCGGTACAGTGACCGATCCGTGGGAAGCCGTGATCAAGACTGCCGATGGCAGTACCAATTTGAGTTCCAAAGCCAGTGAAATTAAGAGCTTTGACCCAGCCTTGGCAGTGAAAGGTATCACAATCGAAAACAAAGGTGCGAATGCACTTTGGTTAGAAATTGAAGCGAGCGGTTACCCACTGAAGTTGCCGATCCCTAGCGTAGAAAAAATGAGCTTGGAAAGAAATTGGTTCACCGTTGACGGCAAACCGTGGAAGGGCGGCAATCTCAAAGTCGGCGACATGCTCATCGTCCGCGTTACCGCCACCTCAAAACAAGTCATCGAAGATGCCATGATTATCGATCATATTCCCGCAGGTTTGGAAGTTGAAAACCTGAATCTGTCACAGGGTCCACAAGCCGGGGAATTTACTATTGAAGGCATTAACCTTGCTCAAGCCATGAAAGACGAACGTATCAAACACACAGAATACCGGGACGATAGATTTGTCGCTGCGGTCAGGATGAACGGCGATAAAATCAAATTATTTTACATGCTACGCGTCGTCACCCCGGGCCGCTTCCACGTTCCGGGAACCTATGCTGAAGACATGTATCGTCCCGACATTCGCGCTTACGGACCATCGGGAGAAGCGGTGAACGTGGTCGATCCGAGGGGGAAATAAGGGATAAATCATGGCGAGCGTGTTGACTCGAACGCGCTCGCTGAAATTTGCAAAAGGCGCCGCACGGTGCGGAGCCTAGGCATGAAATTACGCTTTACCGTCAACGAAAATAAGTCCTTTGCGTTATCGGCAGAGGCTTTAGCCGCAAGCTTACGGGAAGTAGGTTTTGAGTTTGACGCGGCTGCAGCTTATTTTTGCAGCGCGGCGCTATGAGGATGGGCGGTGGCCTCTATACATTTTTAACTGAGTGTTTCAAGGCGGACTTGCTTTGGGTTCCTTTTGCCCAGTGTCGGGCTTCAGATACTGTTTAAGAAAAAGGAGGAGTTCACGGTAGAATTCGCCTCTGCTATTGATGTGACTAATGCCATGCCCTTCGTTCCGCAGCTCTAGCCATTTTACGGATTTGTGATTTTTTTCCATCGCAGCCTTCATTTTAAGACTATGTGAAATGGGTACTCGGCGGTCATTACTCCCGTGAACTAGAAACAATGGACTCTGAATTTGATCGACATGTTTAAGTGGGGAAACCTGATCAAATTTCTCCTTTTCCAGTTTCAGGTCGCCTATTGTATAGCGCATAATTTCTTTGGTAACTCGGCTTTCATTTGAGTCCGAATCATCTTTAAAGAGATACTCAATATCGGACACGCCTGCAAATGAAATTCCGCAACGGTAAAGCTCAGGAGTCTTGATTAAACCCCACATGGCTGCATAACCTCCGAAACTTGCACCGTAAATACAGACGCGATTCGGATCCGCAATTCCTTTCTCGATGAGATATTTGACTCCCGCCGTGATGTCGTCTTGCATCATGAGACCCCATTGGCCATATCCAGCAGTTTCGAAGTTCTTACCAAATCCAGTTGATCCTCGAAACTGAGGCTGTAGCACAACGTAACCCTCTTGGCTTAATAATTGCACCTCACTGTTCCATTCCCAATGATCCCGATGAATGGGACCACCATGTATCATCACAATGAGTGGTAGGGGTTGACGCTTTTCGTTACCGACGAGGTCGTCTACGCTTGAATTCGATGGATGTGTTAGGTAGGCTGGGATAGCTGTTCCGTCCATGGCGGGATAAGTGAAGGCACTCATTTTATGCATTTGCTTGCGATCTAGTGCTGAGCGTTCATTGCCAAAATGGGTAAACTGTAATTTTTCAACGTCGAGTAAATACCATGAGCCGGGATTGATGTCGCTATACGAATACACCAATACTTTCGTTTTCGGATTGCCTGAGAGTCGATTGACGCTGTTTGGCAAGGCCAGATCGACAGTCGCCTGAATTCTGCTCCAATCGCTATCAAACCAAACAGTTTGGCGAAAGAGTCCTTGTGTACTTACACTTTCAAAAAAAGTTTGCTTGAGCCCAGTGATTGATGCGATATCTTCTGTCGGGTGGCCCGCCATCATTTCATCAAGAGTTCTTTTTTGGGTGTCGTAGCGAAAGATTGCGTGGGTATTTCTACCTTGGCGCGAGGTGACGACGATGGAGTTTTCTTGATCAGGAACGAAAATAGGCTGCCAATAATCATCCGTTACTTTGAATTCTTCTAGTTTTTCCCAAGCGCTGAGCGCATTTTTTCGGTACCAATTTGAGATGGAATTTGTTTCTTTCCAAAATGATGAATTCTGCATTGTTACGGCACGCAATTGCCCGTGTTTATCGAAAGCCCAATCGATTAGCTTGCCAGAGTCGGGCGTGCTTAAGCGAGAAGATTTTCCGGTTTTTGGATCAATCGAAGTGAGTTTTTTTTCACTGGTGCCATAGGCTACCAGGACTTGAACCGATTGTTCTTGAGTGGCCTCGACTTTGCCTATCATCTGGACACCTTCGAGCGACTCGGCGAGTAAAGCGATTTTTTTCCCTTCTAAATTCATTGCTTCTATTTGCGCGCCAAAATCCACAGCCATTACCTCATTGTCGATCCAGATAATATCTTGAGGTTGGCGATTCAGAATCCAAAATCCCTCTTCGACACGTTCTGCTTTGCCGATAATTTTGCTATCCATCGTCGCCGTATCAAGCATGATTAATGCATGATTGAAACCGTTGAAAGCGATCACAGCAACATGCGCACCGTCGGGTGATATTTTTGCGTTTACGTATCCTTGAGGACTCAGCAAACTTGCTATGAATGCAGGATCTGACTGTTGTGCATTGGCAGGAAGCGATAAACCGAATAAACAACTGAACGCAAAGATGCGACCGAATCCAATCGAATAGAACATGGCAGGAAAAGAGATGTGGGAAAAAAATAAGTTTGCCGCTTTCGAACCAATAAATCAAGTATCCTATCCTGATGGTACCGATTTAGTTTCATGCCGATTTCAGCGGTAAACAAATATCAGTCAATAATTCGGTCGGTGATGTATCGCGTGGATTGTTGAGATACTCTTCAAATACGGGCGCGTCCGCAGCTTCTTCGCCTGAGTTGGGCAGCCACACGCCAAATAGCCATTGGTAGGCGCTTTGCATATCGGAATAGGGACCTTTAAAGCGCAAGATGGCATGCCTTCCGCCACCCACCGTGTCCCTCTGTAAAGGCGCTTCGAGTAGGCCGTCAGTCGCCACACTAATGCAGGCACTTGAGCGCAGATTTTCTTCATCGACGATGGACGGGTCATCTCGATAAATACCCACCATACGCGTGTCGGCAGCAAATAAATTGCGTGCTGCGGCAATGCCGACCAATTGATCGAAAGCACGACTAATGCCCAAGTAGGCACCTTGATGAGCGATGCCCGCCAATGTGGTCGTGGGAAGGGTTTGTATCGAGACTTGGAACATGGTGGACTCCTGTGGTGGTGAGGGACATTGAAATTGGGGTTGGCTACCCTGAAGTCGGTAGCGCGCCGGTGGCAAACCATAGACCTCACGAAAAAGGCGGGTGAATGACTGCAAATTAGGGTAACCGCAAGCGCGGGCAATGGCCGCGACTGAGCTAGTGCTGTGTGCCAGCATTTGCGCCGCCCGCTGCATGCGCAAACGTTTCACGGTGGCGACAATACTTTCACCAAAAAATGATTGATAAGTGCGATGCCAATGGTAAGGCGACATACAAGCAATATCCGCAAGCCGATTCAAATCCAAATCCTCCGCAAGGTGTAAATGAAGGAAATCAATCACTTTCCGGAAGCGACGCTCGACACTTGTCCGATGTTGGGTGTGGATTGGCTTGGCATCACTCG
>JAHFQV010000086.1 GCA_023259175.1 Oxalobacteraceae bacterium
GTGCTGGATTGCTTCCTAGTGATGTGGTCGATGTTTTCATCGCTTCATTAAGGTATCCGGATGAAAACTATCTTCTGGATAGCGCTGATCAGCCGTGGTTTTGAGATAGCGCAAAGCGGTTTTTTTATCCCGCTCGAGTACGCTACTCATCATGAAGGTATCGGGTTTTCCGTGGAGTGCTTGTGTGGTGCTGGTGATGTCAAGGCGCTTGAGCAATTGCTGCGAGAAAGTGTAGTAGTCGCGCCGTATCGGAAAGAAGTCTTGCTTGCGTATCCAATAAATTATTTTGGCGTAAGCGGTGCTTTCGTCCTTTGCGATCAACTCTAAGGTATAGCAGTCTTCTTCGTTTATTTTTTCGTCTGCGCGTAGTTGAGGTTTGTATTCATTACTCAAACGGGGCGAGAGAATATCTGAATTGGAAAAGTCGCTGCTGGAGAAATTATTTGCTTCTGATATGCGCATAGAGCGATTAATATTTGGCAAAAATAACCAGTAGTTTCGACGCCCGGCTTGCAGCATTTTCTCACCCTCATTTCGCGGTGGAAAATGGGTTTCGACGAGGGTGTGGTCGGCATCTTGATACATGAGTGACATGCGATAGGTCTTGCGTAATTCCTTATTGCGATAGACCAGCATTTCAAACTCGACCTTGGTATTTTTGATGTCGAGTTTGTCGTCAGCTTTATTGAGAATTTGCAATGCGTCGGGTTCCGCGCAATAGGTTGGTGTAAGTGCGCTCATCGTGAGCGTGAGGGCTAGTATGCAGACTGTTTTTAACGAGAGATTCATTTTCATCACTTAGAAGCGTAGCGCATCAATGGGGTGAAGTCGTGCAGAGCGCCGTGCTGGCCACCACGATGCAAAGAGCGCTACTACGATAGGCATCGTCAAGCCAAATAGATAGGCGAGCGGATCTAATTGCGGCACGATGATAAGGGCTTGGTTTGTGCCACCCACCGCTGGCAAATGCAAGCCGCCCTGGGATGCCAATAAGCCACTGATCGCGCTGACTAAAATTAAGCCCAGTGTGGCACCGATCAGACCTATCAACAGCGCTTCGAGCAGGAAGAGGTCGCGCACTTGCGATTGACGCATGCCGATTGCACGTAAGGTGCCGATTTCGCGTCGACGTTCCATCACTGCCATGGCCATGACGTTTGCAATACCACCACCCACTAAAAGGAAAAGAACGATGCCAACCACGATCGTGATTACACTAAAAGACGCGATGGCGGTTGCGTAGATGGGAATCCGCTCGGCATAGCCTCGGAGCACCAAAGCTTGCGTCGATTTTTGTAGCACTTGTTCTGTGCTATGCATGACGCTGTCGATCTCGTCGTAGCGCGCGGTATTGACGGTAATTTGTGAGACTTGTTGATCGATACGCAGTAGTTTTTGCGCTTCGGCCAAATTCATTTCTAAATAAGTCGATGCAGGAAAATGTCGGCCATTTTTAGTGCCGACTAAAACGCCGTAAAAAAGATTGATGCTGCCATAGTAGGTTTGAACGACGATAGAAACGGGGTCACCTATTTTTAGCTCCAACATTGCGGCTAATTCACTGCCGAGTACGATCTCACCGGATTTTTCGGATATGGCGCGACCTGAGACGACGAGATTGTCTTGCAGCGGCAAGGTTTTTTTTTGTTCGTGTACGTCGAGTCCGATGCCGGTAAACAAAGTGCTTTTGCTGCCGTTGCTAACGACTCCCGAAAAATTGAGCTTGCCAAATGCACCTCGAACACCAGGAATGCGCAGGATGTTTGCCATCAATTGATCGCTATTTTGTATCGTGACTTTGAGTGGTTCGGCTTTGCGCAGTGCGATGTAGTCGCGGTCTTCGATTTCGAAGGCACCAGCGTTTGCATTGATCTCATTTTGCGCCCATGAGCGTTGCATGCCGTGTAAAAAATTACCGGTAAATACGATAATGATGACCCCAAAAATAATGGCAACTTCGACTAATAAAGTGCGCCTGAAATTGCGTAAGAGATTGCGCAAGGCTAGGGTGATTAGCATGAGAGTAGCGCCCGTTTCATTGATAGTTCAGCGCTTCGATTACGCTTAATTTTTTGCTCGCTTGTATCGGTAGATACGCCGCGAGGAGAATAAAAAAGACCGGTACCAAGCTCGAGGTGAGTAAGCTACTGAGTTTGATCGCTGGGTAAACAGATTCCCCGATAACACCGATAGGAATGCCGATGAATTGGGTGATGAAGATCATCGCTAATCCCAGTATCAAACCCGAAATGGCACCGGTTAAACCGAGCATGCAAGTTTCGAGGTAGAGCAAAAGAGAGAGTTGAAAACGGTTCATGCCGATGGCGCGCAAAGTACCGATTTCACGCATGCGTTCGAAGAAGGCCATGAGCAGGGCGTTGCTGGTGATGATGCCGACCATCAGTACTAGGATAATCATGACCACGCCGCCGATGCCATTAAAGACCCCGACGATGCGGCTAAAACTAGGGTTGTCGTACCAGACCGTGACCTGCAGTGGCAAGTGCTGTTCGGCGAATAGGCGTTCAATGGCTTGCGCTGTTTCAGCGGTCGTGGCGGTGTCGTCCAAGCGCACGATGAGTTGGCTGGCACCATTGCCAAGATCGAGTAAATCTTCGCGGATAGCTGGCGACAAGCTAGAGAGCAAAAGACTTTCTTCGAGTAGCTTGTCGGTCGGGAAGCGTATCGTGCCACGTACATGAACTAGGGTATTACTCTGTTCGCCGTGTATGGTTTTGGAGAGTAAAACGAGTTCGTCGTTGATGTTCAGATGTAGGCTCTCGGCTAACGCTGCACCCAAGACTACGCCATTGGGATCGGTTTCCGATAACAGTGCGCCACTCACCAAATGGCTACCGTAGTCAGGCAATACCTGCTGCAGCGTGGCTAGCTCATTGGCGCTGCCGATGAAGGTGGAATTTTTTTCACGTATCCCCAATAAACCACCAAACATCACTCGCGGCATGACCGCTTGAACATGGGGAATTTTGCGTAATTGAGCGACCAAGGAAGAATAGTCTTGTAAGACGATTTTTTCTGGGTCGCTCATGAAAAATTTCTTGTAGTCGCGATGCTCTATCCTGATATGACCGTCGATTTGCTTGATGATGGTGTCGGACATATTGGCCGAAATACCGTTGGTGAAACCATTGGTGAAAACCAGCATGGCGATGCCCAGCGTAATCGCAGCCAAGGTCGCCATGCTGCGGGTCTGATTGCGCAGGAGATTGTGCCAAGCCAGATTCATGAAAATCATCATTGAGCATTCCGAAAGGGTTCTGCTTACCGTGAAAACCGTGTGCAGCGCGCGCACGCATTTATTTATAAGTGAGCGCTCAGTTATAGAAGTTTAGTGAGATTTGATTTTCTGGTCAAGTAGATTTTTTAAAAACTGTGGCGTGTGAATGGGCGTAAAAAAAAGCATACCGCCGGGGGCGGTATGCTTCTATGGGAATAGCGCTGCTTAGAATTTAAGCATCGTGGACCGTTTCCAGCGCGCTTAATAGAACTTATATTGCAGATTTAAGCGCAGTGTACGTCCCATTACATCTTCGGAACTCTGCGGAATAATGCCACCGCCGCCTTCGTTAAATGAACGCAAATCGATCGGTGGACGCTTATTGGTCAAATTCCCGATAATAGCGGAGATCGTTACGTTCTTTACGCCCGTGTAGCTAAAGTTGTAGTCCCAACGGCTGTAGGCTTTCACTTGACAGACATCGGCAGACCATTTTTTAGCGGTGCAACCGTCGGCGGTATAAACGTCGTCGTAATAATCGCTGTGTAAGCTAGTTGCGCTTGCATAGTTTAGACGCAGACCGTTATTAAAACTGCCGGACTGCAAATTGGCAGTTAAGTTGCTAGTCCATTTGGAGTGACCGTAGCGTCCAGCGAGATTATCGCCATAGCCTTTGCGCGTGACACTGAAGTATTCCAAGTCGCGTAAGTAGGTCGAGTTAAAACCGACATCGACACGTCCGATACTGGGTGTAAAGCGCATTGCCGCGCCAAAATCAAAGCCGCTGGTTTTGGTTTTGGAGACATTCTCGAATTGACCCGAAGTCGAGGCCAAGCTACCAACTTTGACACCGTATTGCGCGCGCTCTGCTGCTGAGAAAGTTTTGTCTTGACTGAGAGATTGGCGATTCACCGTGCCTGGGGCCCATGAGTCTTCCGCGGCCAATAAGTCCTGCGTCGTTTTCAAACCAATCTCATCACGACGAACGATATTGAAATAGTCGATAGACAGATTGCTGTTCTTGGTCGGTTCAATGACGAAGCCAAAGGTCGCGCTACGGGAAACTTCCGGTTTGAGATTAGGATTGTTGCGCACTCTGCTGGCAACTCCGGAAGCACATTCATTTCCTTCCACGATATCAGCACGCGCTGCGAGCAAGGATTTGTTGGGATCGCTCGCTGGCAAGGCATCGGACTGAGTTCTTAAATCACCGGCCAAAGCTTGCGCTTGTGAACAACGTTTTGGGTCCTGTACGCCACTATCAAAGGCAAACTTCGAGGATTGTGCGCTTTCCGTCAAATTCGGTGCGCGAAAGCCTGTTTCGACCGTGCCACGGAACATTAGGGATTTGTTTACTTCATAGCGAGCGGCTAATTTGGGTGACAAGTGCGCAGCAAATCCTGGGAATTTATCAAGCCTTGCTGCTGCTTGCATTTCAAATTCTTTGGTAACAGGCACATTCAATTCCGCGAATAAGGAACTGTTAGTACGTCCCGCATTGGCGCTAACGGCACCGTTTCCGACCACATCGCCTTGCATCAAATTATCGGTCGGGGTAATTAGAAAACTTTCGTGACGCAGATCAGCGCCCATCGCTAAATCGATAGGACGGCCATCCCAAGTGGTGATGGTGCCACTCATTTTCGCGTCTACGAATTCTTGTTTGATCTTGCCATCGTAACCGCTCAATGGAAATAGCGTATTGAGTACTTCTGCAGAATTGGGTTTGCCTATCTTGTAGTCGCGATTAAAGAACTGTGGATCAAGTTCGCCCGTAACAGGATCGCGCACATAATTACCTATCACTTTTTTAAAGCCACTATCACTAATCGCACCACGGCTGCGATCATTACTGCTACTGCCCATCATGCCGACCGCAGCGTCCCATTCGTATTGTTTCCAGCTACCCTTTAAACCAGCCAAGACACGGTATTGGCTACTGTCTGACACACGAGAAGCACCAGAATCTGCAAAGCGATAACGTAATGGGGCTTCGTCACCAGTTTTGTTGAGGGGATGGCTTGCTGGCAAATATTGGTAAACAAAGCTGCGCTGCGCACCGCTACGTGGGTCGCCCCAAATGATGTCATTGCCAGTTGAATCGTAGTAGGCAAAGGCATCGGTATAGCTAGTTCGGGTTTTTGAATACAAAACTTCGGAATAAGCCTGCAAGCCGCTGCCTAAATCAAATTTTCCGGAAAGCAGAAGATTGGAACGTTCCGCTTTAGGTTGAACTTGAAAACGACTATAGCGATCAAATATGCAAAGACCGGAGCCATTGCGTGTAGTGCAACCATCAATAGCGCCTTGACCAATGATGTTACCCGGATAGCTAAAAGTCGATGGTGTACCGCGATTGCCAAACATCAAACCACTACCGGGACGCATGGAGGCAAAAAAATCGGCATAACGTGGATTAACGTCGTCCACGACATCACGCCACATCACACTTTTACGTTGATAGACTTCGAGGTTTGCGAGAATATTGTAATGGTCGGTGTCGAGATTGCCAAAGCCGCCTGTGATGCTGGCAGTATCTTGACTAAATTTTTTGTTTTTGCGCGATTGATCGCGGCTGACTTTGGCTTGCACGCCATTATAATTTGCACGCGTAATGATGTTAATCACACCGGCAACGGCATCGGAACCGTACACGGCAGAGCCACCGCTACGCAAAACTTCGACGCGTTCGATAGCATCGATCGGCAGCGAATCAAGATTGGTGAAAACTTCGTTATAATCTGCCAGCGCATAAGGTGCAACTCGGCGATTATTCAACAGTATCAGGGTCGATTGTTTGCCCATGTTACGCAAGGATGCAGAGGAGGCACCTCCAGCGAAGGAACTACTACCGCCGATGTCGGAAAGACTGCCGGTGGAGGCGGTCAGGGAATTAATAATGTCTTGAACTGAATTGGCACCCAAACGCTCAATATCCTCGCGTTTGACGATTTGTACTGGAGTGGTGGTTTCGTAGTCAATACGCTTAATATTGGAACCAGTGATGGTTACTTTTTGTACGCCCGGTACTGGCGTGACATCTTGCGCAAATGCCGAGTAGGCGAAGGCAAGCGCTAAACTGCTGGCGATAACGCTTTTCTTTAAAAGAAAGTTTTGTTTCAAAATGAGCTCCTAAATGAAAAATTTCATAAAATCTAGATAATTAACTACCTTTGTAATTTTATGAAGGCGCAATGGTAGCCGAAAACAGCTGGATTACTTTAACTAAATTTTAATTCGAAGACAAAATAGTCCGAAAAACAACAATTGTCCTCTTGGTATTTGACTTGGGGTTTTTCCATAGCGTGAGCAAAAGCTGAATGTAGGGCAAACAAGTAGTTCGAAGCTTAGCCAAGACAAGCCCAGCGAGGAACTCAGCAATTGAACAAATAGCACGAACAGCACGAGCAACACGAGCAACACGAGAAAAAATAAGCCCTGCCCAAAATGATCAAACAACTCGATAAGCAACGCATAGAACTTAGTTGCGTCGCGTATGGCGCAATACAAGACGAAGATTTATTGCGCCAGTACCGCGCTCTATTAAGTCCAGAAGAGCGCAGCCGCGGCGCGCGTTTTTACTTTGAAAAAGACAGGCATCGTTTTTGGGTGACCCGCGCCTTGGTGCGTACCGTACTTGCCCCTTATCTTGGTCTGCCACCCGAAGCGGTGCGCTTTACAGCAAATAGCTATGGAATGCCTTTGATCGCGGGTGCGTCGCAAGACCTTCGCTTCAATATTTCGCATACCAGCCAAATGATCGTGCTGGCAGTCACGACAGGACGCGCCTTAGGAATAGACATTGAAAATTGGCTGCAACGCAAAGCGGCGATTGATGCCGCACACCATTTCTTTTCAGAAGAAGAAAGTCGCGCTTTAGCCCGGTTGCCAGAAGCCGAACAGGGACAGCGATTTTTTGAATATTGGACACTCAAAGAATCCTATATCAAAGCCCGTGGCATGGGCTTATCGATACCCTTAGATCGATTTAGCTTTGGTCTTGAAACCATAGGGGAAATCCAATTTAAGCGGGGCGAGCAACTCCAAGATCCCGTCTCGCATTGGTCTTTTTCGCAGTATCAGATTGGCGACGAATATCGTTTGGCGCTATGCGTTGAACAGACTAATCAGCCTGAACAAACAGGACATAAGCAGCAAGCACCAAGCATACATTTCTACCAAACTATTCCGCTAGTTTCCGAATCAGTGTTTCATCCAATTTTGACACGAAGATCGCACTAGTCCTGCTCAGCCCTACGCTAAAAATTTGCGACTCACCAAGCACATGCCACCGTAAAAGTGTTGTATTCGAGATCAACATAAAATTAGACCGACCAACAAATTGACTTGTTTTTTACTCAATGTCATGATGGATTCTTTCGGTCAGACAGGCTGCTGTATTGGCGTGAAATGGATGATACGAGAAAATTTCCAGTAACTTGCTAGGAGGCAGAATGTTGAAGCCCTTTCCCAAAAGACGTGCACTTTACCTTGCAATATCGGCCTTGTTTTATAGTTCTGGTGCGCATGCACAGGCGCAGAATACAAACGCCGCTGCAAGCGTGGAACCCGATATCAAGCCCGTGTTGGTGATTGTCACCGGTACCCGCATGTCAAATCGTTCTGCCCTGAACACAACAGCGCCGCTGGATGTCATTTCCAACGAAACCCTGCAAAATTTGGGCGTGGCAGAAATAAACCAAGCCTTGTCCGTGTCCTTGCCTTCGCTGAATTTTCCACGCCCGGGTTTGACCGATGGTACCGACACCATACGTCCAGCGACTCTGCGAGGCTTGGGGCCGGATCAGACTTTAGTACTGGTGAACTCCAAGCGTTGGCATGCAGCGTCCTTGGTCAACGTGAACGGCACAGTCGGACGCGGGGCGGCCTCGGTTGACCTCAATACCATACCAACGGCGATCGTAAAAAATATAGAAGTGCTGCGTGACGGCGCATCGGCGCAATACGGTTCCGATGCGATTTCTGGGGTGATCAATTTGCGTTTGAGGACTGATCGTGAGGGCGGTGAATTAAGTGCCAGCTATGGCGAACGCATCACCAATTACGACTACCTACCAGCGCCAACACCGACTGGTGCGACTTGGACTGCCCCCGGCAATACTCGCAGTCGGCATGATGGCAATACCATGACCACGAGTTTGTGGAAGGGTTTTTCCTTTGGTGAAAATGGATTTCTTACCCTCGCCGCTGAATGGAAAGACCAAAAGCATACGGAGCGCGCGGGCTGGGATTATCGCCAGCAATATCCATTAGTCGCTGGTGCGTTTGACCCACGCGAAAAAGACGCGAATCGTTTCAATGCATGGTATGGCGAGCCCCAATTGACTCAATCGACCCTATTTATCAATGCGGGCGAAACACTGGACAATGGCACGAAATTTTATGCTTCGACCAGCTATCAAAAACGGGATGCACTCTCGGCGGGTTTTTTTAGACGACCATTACAAGATCAAAATGTATTGGCGATTTACCCGAATGGTTTTTTACCGCAAATCGCGCCGAAAGTGGACGATGCCAGCGCAACAATGGGAATGACATGGCTGGTGGGTGCTTGGGATGTCGATACTTCGCTCAGTTACGGCAGCAATAAAATGCATTTCGTAATTCAAAATACTTTGAATCGTTCGATAGGCGCGAGCAGCAAAACCGTTTTTGATGCAGGTGGATTTTCTTACGACCAATTGGTGTACAACCTGTCGGGGGTGCGCGAAGTACATATCGCTGATTTTGCCGGACCTTTGAGTGTTGCCACTGGAATTGAAATGCGCAAGGAGACCTATGATCTTTCTGCCGGAGAACCCGATTCGTATCGCAGTGGTGGCGAGAGGTTGGCGGGTGGCGGCCCCACCCCGCCAGGCTCGCAAGTATTTCCCGGATTTACCCCGGCCAACGCATCGACCCATAGTCGTACCGCGGCGGGAGCCTATATTGATTTGGAAGCTGACTTCACAAAAGCATGGCAGGGTTCAATTGCGGCGCGCGCGGAGCATTATTCGGACTTCGGTAATAATGTGACGGGCAAAGCCGCCACCCGCTACGATTTCAATAAGCAATTCGCCTTGCGTGGTTCTGTACAAACAGGCTTTCGCGCACCTTCGCCGCAACAGCAATTTTTCACCTCGACAGCGACTAATTTTATTAACGGGGATCCCTTTGAAATTACTACTTTTCCGCCCGATTCAAAAATAGCGAAGGCGCTAGGCGCTACGCCCCTGAATGCTGAAAAATCGGTAAATCAATCCTTGGGTACCGTGTTTAGCTTTGGAAAATTGGGCATTACTATGGATGCGTATCAAATCAAGATTCGCAATCGTATCGTCTTATCTGAAAATTTAACTGCAGCGAATGTGCGCGACCTTATTGCTGCAAGCGGTTTTCCTAGCGTCGCTGGTGGGCGTTTTTTTATCAATGGCGTGGACACCACAACGAAAGGAATTGATATCGTTTCGAACTGGCCCTGGGCGGCGGGCGATATGGGTAAATTCGATTTCACCTTGGCGGCGAATTTCACACGAACAGAAGTAACAAAAATTCCCCAGACTGCGCAATTGTCTGCCCTCAAGCCCGCTCCCGTGCTCTTCGATAGGATCAACGTGCTCTCTTACGAAAAAGGGCAGCCACGCAATAAGATTAATGGGCTGATCGATTGGAAGCGACAAGACTGGGGCGCAAGCTTGCGGGTGACACGTTACGGAGAGGTGCTAGACCCCGGCACTAGCGCCGCGCTCGATCAAACTTTGTCGCCGAAAACATTGGTCGATTTGGAACTTCGCTATGCTCTCGGAAAGCGGCTCAAAATGGCAGTCGGTGCAGACAATATTTTCGATGTGTATGCCGACCCACGAACACCCGCATTAAATGCTTCCGGGGCGACTAGCTTTTCAAACTACTCGCCATTTGGTCGTTCCGGACGTTATGTGTATGCGCGTCTGACCTATAGTTTGTAATTGCAATCAGGGCGGCGCGAGTATCAGCACAGCATAAGTTAATCATGGTGTGCCGTAGCCTCATCCTGATCATGGACAAGGAGATTGCCTCGAACTAACAAATTCAATTCGTAGCCAAAGGAATTGATTTGGCGCACAATACACGGGCATGTCTGACCATTTCCTTGTTTATGCCGCGGATACTTTCTATTTTCTTTGTATTTGTTATTACGATTGCCGTCCAAACTTGGTGCGGCGATGTTCAGGCGCACCAGCCGTCGGCATCTGTACTCCCCTTGTATTTGCAAGAGTCTTTGGACGCTAAGGGTTTGCCCTTACCGCTCTCGCCTGGCATGGTGAAATTGATTGCCTACTTCGAACGCGAAACGGGTTTGCAAATCGAAGTTCATTTTCTACCTTGGAATCGTGCTCAGCGTATGACTTTGGACGGCAAGGGAATGATTTGGGCTTTTTCCAAGACCAGCGATAGGATGCGCAGCTACCAGTATTCTGAAACCGTAATGCAATCGAGGATTTGGGCGATCGCCCATGCCGAACCCCGATTCGAATTGCGTAGTATTAAGGATCTCAAGGGTAAGACTATCAGTGTCGAGCGCGGGGTGAGTCATGGCTTGGTCTTCGAACAAGCCAAAAATACGCTCTTTAAAGTCGATGAGGACGCAGCTTCGGCGACGGTACGCTTTAAAAAATTAATCGCCCAACGCTGTGATGTTTTGTTATGGGGTCTGGTGCAGTTTGAAAAGCCCGAACCCCTACTGAAGTATCTGCATGAGGTGTATTTGCCGAGCTTGAAAGACGATGCTTTGATAAACGAAAAATTTTATGTCTCGGACACGCCCCTGTTTTTGGACACCCTGCATTTTGCGAGCGCCAAGGGTGCATTTAGTGCTGAAATGCAGAAGATGAATCTGGCCATTGTACATGGCTTAAAGACCGGTGAATTGAACCGTCTTTTGCGCGAGATGAAATAGTAAACACTGGCAGCATCGCCGCCAGTGTTCAAGAAAAGCAGCCCCTCGCTGGGAAATCGGCGCTTTACTTCGACTTGTTTTTCTCTGCCGCCTGGATTTTGACCCAAGTCTTCATTTCGCTGTCGAGTACCGAGAGTGGCACTGATCCTAGACTCAGAAGTTTGTCATGAAATGCGCGAAGATCGAATTTTTCGCCCAATGTTTTGCGCGAAAAATCGCGCAATTCATGAATTTTTAACTCACCCAATTTGTAGGCTAAAGCCTGGCCGGGCCAAGAAATGTAGCGATCAATTTCGGTGCTAATTTCGTGTTCGGACAGCGCCGTGTTTTCCCGCATGAATTGGATTGCTTGATCCCGGCTCCAGCCCTTGGCATGCATACCCGTATCAACGACTAGGCGTGCGGCACGCCACATTTCATACACTAGGCGGCCGAAGTCTTGATAGGGCGTTTCGAAAAAATTCATTTCAGTGCCTAAACTCTCGGCATACAAGGCCCAACCTTCACCGAAAGCGGAAATATACGCTTGGCGACGAAACGCGGGTTGTTCGGCTTGTTCGCCAGCAAGCGCGATTTGTAAATGATGTCCCGGCACTGCTTCATGTAAGGTCAGGGCGGGTAAGGCCCACATCGGACGTTGCTGGAGGAGTGAAGTGTTGACCCAGTAATTGGATGGACGTTTGGGATCACCGCTGCCCGCGTAGCGACCTGCGGTGTAGGTGGGCGCGATGTCGTCTGGCACCGGCGCAACACCATAGGGCTTACGTGGGAGATGGCCAAAATATTTTGGGAGCAGGCCATCGGCTTTTTTTGCCCAATACGAGGCCTCAGCTAAGAGTTCGTGCGGGGTTTTTGCAAAAAACTGTGGGTCGCTACGGAGAAACTGTAAGAAGGCCGGGAAGTCGCCGTTGAACTTCAGCTTGCTAATAATGCCTTGCATGTCAGCGCGTATTCTTGCCACTTCACGTAAGCCGATTTCGTGAATGTGCTCAGGGCTTTCATCGAGCGTCGTGTACTCTAGGATTTGCGCACGATAATATTCTGCGCCATTTGGGAGTGCCGTTGCAGCGATGCTGGTGCGGGCTTTCGCCACATACTCCTCGCGAAAGAAGCTTAGAAGTTGGGCGTAAGCGGGAACCACTTTGCTGCGAATAATTTCCTGCGCTTTCGCTTGCATTTCACTTTTTTGCGCAAGGCTCCAGTCACTCGGCAATTCTGCAAATGCGGTGTAAAAAACGCTTTGTTGCGGATCGCTGACGATATGCCTCGCGATGCTAGCGTCACGACCCGTAAGCACAACACGTGGCAAAGTCATGCCACGCGCGATGCCTAGTTTCATTAAGTCGATTTTAGTTTGGAAGCTGTCGCCGATATGACGCAATTGCTGCAGAAAAGCCTGGCATTGTTTGAGTGTGGTACAACGCATCGCTTCGCCCATGCCTGCAGTGCTGGCCCAAAATTGGCTATCGGAATTGAAGGTCAGTAAGTGCGCATTGAGCTCGATGGCGCGAATGCGGGTATGCATTTGATCTAAAAAAATCTGCAAATTAATCCGCGATTCTGCGCTTAATTGATTCGCATCGAGCGCCTCAGCTTGTTTAGCAAAAGCACGCCAAGCTTGCAGACGCTTTTGTTCGGCCGCATCGCTTTCGTCGACGAAACTTAAATCATCGTCGTCACCACTCAAGCTGCGCCCAGGGTAAGTTTGCTCACGATATTGAGCTTCTTTGCTGTAAATATCCTTGAATTTCTCTTCCACATTGTCTTGGGTGGATTTAACTGCTGCGATTTTTGGCGAACTAGGCTTCGTGGAGGGAGTTTGCGCCGTCGCGAGTAGGGCGAAATTGACGCTAGCAAATGCGCACAGAAGCGCGCGGTAGCTCAGTTTGATGGTCGTGTTGGAGGAGGTCATGGATTCATCTTCTTATGGGATTTGAACTATTTTAAAGAAATAGCTGACCCCCGTGTGATTTTCTGTGGAGGTAAAAGTTCAAAATTGCGACACTAAGCTCGCATTATCGATTGCATTTCGCACTTTGCGACTATGGCGCCGCATTGATCTTGTGAGGGAAGCCCAATCTGGTGTACTGTTTGAATAAGCTAAAAATACGCTGAAAATAAGCCGAAAGAGCAATTGCGCACTTCCAATCTCCTACTTCCATTGGGAAAACACATGTCCACACTGTCTACTTATACCTCGCACTTTTGGTCGGGTGCGGAGCTGGGGGCGAATTACATTATTTTCATGAATTTGGCGGGCGCTTTGTTGCTGGGGTTTGTGGTCGGCTATGAGCGGGCCTATCACGGACGCGCTGCGGGAATGCGTACCTATGGTCTGGTGTGCATGGCCTCAGCTGCCTTGGTCGTGATCGCTGGATATCCTGATTACTGGTTTGGTGCTCGCGCCTTTAATCCGGTCGCATTAGACCCTTCTCGTACCATACAAGGCATCGTGACAGGCGTAGGCTTTTTAGGTGCGGGCGTGATTATGAAGGATGGTTTTAGTATTAGCGGACTCACCACCGCCGCCTCACTTTGGGCATCTTCGGCAATTGGAATTCTAGTGGGAATCGGTTTTTACGCGGCGGCGATCTTGCTGGCCTTTCTTTCCGCTGGCTGCATGATTTGGGTCTCGCGCTTTGAATCGTGGTTGCCTGCGCGTCAGGCGGTTTCCGTGACCATGCAATTTAGAGCGGGATTTCAAGCCGAGGAGGCCGCGATTCGGGCGCTGGCGCGCGAACGTGGCTACGAGATGGCGAATTCAACCATTATCATTACCAATAAAGATGGTTTGACTGAGTGGCGTTTCGTCGTGGTTGCGATTAATCGGAAATCGGCAACGGCCATTAGCTTAATGTCTCACGAACTTGATAAATTCGAAGGCATCGTTTCTTATCAGCTCGCCCACGCCAGAAACTAAATCTATTTCCCTTCTCAAAAAGCTATTGACAGCTTTTCGAAACCTCTGCATAATTCGGGGTTCCCTGGGAGGGGTGGCCGAGTGGTTAAAGGCGACAGACTGTAAATCTGTTCTCTCTGAGTACGCTGGTTCGAATCCAGCCCCCTCCACCAGGCAAGAATAATATTGGCTGTGGGCTGTAGGGTTGATGCTGCGGCGGCTGAAGTGGTAGCAATGCGGGTGTAGCTCAATGGTAGAGCTGAAGCCTTCCAAGCTTATGACGAGGGTTCGATTCCCTTCACCCGCTCCAAGTTTTAAAGTTTATTAGTGCATGTGGTTTGTGCGCAGGCCGCCCTTGTAGCTCAGTGGTAGAGCACTCCCTTGGTAAGGGAGAGGCCACGTGTTCAATCCACGTCAAGGGCACCACTGTGATGTGCTGAATCCGCAGTATTGCGCACTAAAAATAAAAATAGTTTCGAAAAATATTTGTATCAAGTTTGTTGTCGGGCGTGTGCCTAGGCATCTCATCTCTATCGTTAGGAGTCTAAAATGGCAAAAGGTAAGTTTGAACGCACCAAGCCGCACGTCAACGTCGGTACAATTGGTCACGTTGATCACGGTAAAACAACATTAACGGCAGCGATTGCAACCGTATTGTCCAAGAAATTTGGCGGCGAAGCTAAGGCTTACGATCAAATTGATGCGGCTCCAGAAGAAAAAGCACGCGGCATCACGATCAATACCGCCCACGTAGAATACGAAACATCCGCGCGTCACTATGCGCACGTTGACTGCCCAGGCCATGCTGACTATGTTAAAAACATGATCACTGGTGCAGCGCAGATGGACGGCGCAATTTTGGTTTGCTCCGCAGCAGACGGTCCTATGCCACAAACACGTGAGCACATCCTGTTGGCGCGTCAAGTGGGTGTTCCCTACATCATCGTATTCTTGAACAAATGCGATATGGTCGATGACGCAGAATTGTTGGAATTGGTCGAAATGGAAGTACGTGAATTACTCTCCAAATACGAATTCCCAGGCGACGATTTGCCTATCATTCAAGGTTCTGCCAAATTGGCACTTGAAGGCGACACAGGTCCGTTGGGCGAAGAAGCCATCATGAAATTGGCTGATGCTTTGGATACTTACATCCCAACACCAGAACGTGCTGTTGACGGCGCATTCTTGTTGCCAGTGGAAGACGTATTCTCGATCTCTGGTCGTGGTACTGTGGTAACGGGTCGTGTAGAGCGCGGCATCGTTAAAGTCGGCGAAGAAATCGAAATTATCGGTATCAAAGACACGGTCAAAACAACATGCACGGGCGTTGAAATGTTCCGTAAATTGCTCGACCAAGGTCAAGCAGGCGATAACGTAGGTGTATTGTTGCGCGGTACTAAGCGTGAAGATATCCAACGTGGTCAAGTTTTGGCGAAACCAGGTTCAATCAAGCCGCATAGTCACTTCACAGGCGAAATCTACGTTTTGTCTAAAGATGAAGGTGGTCGTCATACACCCTTCTTCAACAACTATCGCCCACAATTCTACTTCCGTACTACGGACGTAACGGGTTCGATCGAGTTGCCGAAGGATAAAGAAATGGTCATGCCAGGTGATAACGTCTCTATCACAGTTAAATTGATCAACCCGATCGCGATGGAAGAAGGTCTCCGTTTCGCGATTCGTGAAGGTGGTCGTACTGTTGGTGCGGGTGTTGTTGCTAAAATTATCGAGTAATAT
>JAHFQV010000181.1 GCA_023259175.1 Oxalobacteraceae bacterium
TTCGGCACTCCCGCAAATCAAAATCAGCCACTGTATCTGTACAACGTGCAGGGCTTACATTTGAAAAACGTGAAAATTGGTGAGGTGGTGATGAATCAGGATTATCAAACTTGATGTGGTCAATGAATATTCTGCAATCAAAAGTCGCCAATCGCCAACCATACAACACTAAGCGCTAATCGCTAAATGGCGTATCCAATAAACCCTGTACGCCAGGTCGCAACAAAATAGTGGCACCTGCCCATGCATCTTGCGCTGCTTTGCCCGCGCCTATCGATGTGACCATCAATACATCCAGATTGTCGCCACCAAAACTGCACATGGCAGGTTTTTTCATAGGCAGTGCGATTACTTGGTCGAGCTTGCCTTGCGGTGTGAAGCGCAATAAGCGGCCAGCGTCATTGCCGCAGGTCCAGTAGCAGCCATCGACATCAATCGCCGCACCATCGGGGCGACCTTCGTGCTGATGCATATCGACAAAGACACGCTGATTGGTAGGCGTGCCGGCTTGTGTATCGTAATCAAAAGCCCAGATCAGTTGACTTTGTGGGTGGGAGTCAGAGAGGTACATGGTGCGCCCGTCGGCTGACCATGCCAAGCCATTTTGTACTAAGAGTTGCGCGACCATAGGACTAGAAATTCCTTGCGCTGAGCTGTAACGATACAGCTTGCCCTCGGGGCGCGCGGCCGCCATATCCATCACCATGGTTCCGCTCCAGAAGCGGCCTTGGCGATCACAACGCCCATCGTTAAAGCGCATGCCCGTATTGGTCTTGCCTGCCAGTTCCGCCGGAGACGCCAGTAAGTGCGTGCTGGCATGCAAACGATCATCCAGAACAAGTTCGAAGATACCGGTCTCCATCGCTGCGATAAAACCGCCATTTTCCCTGGGCGCGATACAGCCTATCATTTCATCGGTTTGCCAGGATTGGATATCGCCGTTGTTGGCATCTAAACGCCAGATTGACTTACCCAGGATATCCACCCAATACCAGGCACGATGCGCTGTATGCCAGAGCGGACTTTCTCCTACCCCGTGACTCGCTGTTCCGACGCGCTCAAAATCAACAGTCTTTAACATTGCTTTGCCCTGAAAATTAAATATCGCTGATGATTTTGTAGCGAGGTACCAGCAGTTTCATGACACTCCATGCCACCAAATAGGCCACGGCGCAGAGCGCAAACATGATGGTGTAGCCCGTGCTTAACTGACCAAGCGCGCCGTAGTAATCAAAAAGCCAGCCGCCCATTTTTGTAATCAGCACACCACCTAAGCCGCCAGCCATACCGCCGATGCCCACGACAGAAGCGACAGCATGCTTGGGGAACATATCGGAAACCGTAGTAAAAATATTCGCCGACCAAGCTTGATGCGCGGATGCGCCGATGCCGATGAAGATAACCGGTAGCCAGTAGCTAATGCCCCCTAATGGTTGCGCCAACAAAACCATCAAAGGAATAAAGGCAATTACCAGCATCGCTTTCAACCGGCCATCGTAAGGCGAATCGCCGCGCTTGATAAAGTAAGTCGGAAACCATCCACCACCAATACTACCCACCATGGTCATGCTGTAAAGCACCGCTAAGGGCACCACAAAATCGGTTGATTGCATGCCATATTGGGCGGCTAAATATTTGGGTAACCAAAATAGGAAAAACCACCAAACACCATCGGTCATGAATTTACCAAAAGCGAAAGACCAAGTTTGACGATATGCCAGTAATTGCATCCAGGAGAATTTCTTCTCGGTGTTGCCTGCCACTGCAGAAGTGCCCTCCTGTACTTGATCATGATTTATATACGCCAATTCAGCGGCAGACAAGCGTCGCTGTTGTTCCGGCGTATCATAAAAAATCATCCAACAGCCCAGCCAAAAAAAGCCGACCGCACCGATGATAATAAAGGTGGCTTGCCAACCCCAAGCGCTGGCGATTAAAGGGACGGAAATTGGTGCGAGCACCGCACCGATATTGGCACCCGAGTTAAAAATGCCGGTCGCAAAGGAGCGTTCCTTTTTGGGGAAATATTCGGCTGTGGCTTTAATCGCAGCCGGAAAATTGCCGGCTTCGCCGAGCGCCAACACGGCGCGCGACAACATAAAGCCAGCGATAGAAACCGGCACCACAGCTAAGCCAAGCGTAGCCGCAACGGTATTTACCAAGTCGCCGAAAAAGAGGGAATAGGCATGCATGATGGCGCCCAAAGACCAGATGCTGATCGCTAGCATAAAAGCTTTTTTCGTGCCTATCTTATCGATGAAACGGCCAGCAAATATCATCGCGATCGCATATACAAATTGGAAGGCAGCAGTGATATTCGCGTAGTCACTATTTGACCAGCCGAATTCATTACTTAAGGCTGGTGCCAGTAAGCTGAGCACCTGACGATCTAAATAATTAATGGTCGTTGCAAAAAATAATAGCGCGCAGATGGTCCATCGATATTTGCCTATGCCCTGAGAATTCATGCCGTGGTCTCCGTGTCTGGATTATTTATTTTGTTATTTGTTGATTCGATTTTATGACGCGGAAAATCTAAGACTGGGCTCAGATTTTCCGTTCAGGCTAATGATGCAGATGATGCAGATGATGCAGATTATTCAGATGATTCTTTACACCGCTAATTTCAATTCGCCATCGACTATACGTGGCAGCGCCCATGGATTGTCGTCGCGTAACGCCGGCGGTAATAAGTCTGCCGGTACTGCCTGATAACAAACTGGACGAACAAAACGATCAATCGCGGTCGCACCGACCGAAGTGCTACGACTGTCCGAAGTCGACGGAAAAGGCCCACCATGTACCATCGCATGGGCGACTTCAACGCCGGTCGGAAAGCCATTGAACAAGATACGACCAGCTTTGCGTTCCAGTACCGGCAATAGATTTTTAACCAGCGCGTAGTCAGCCGCAACAGCATGCACGGTCGCCGTTAATTGTCCTTCCAGGTGCTCCGCAACAGCCTGTACTTCTTGCATATTTTCACAGCGAATAATCAGAGAAGATGGACCAAAAATTTCATCTTCCAAGGCTGGTGTCGCCAAGAAGTGTTGTGCGGTACAGCTAGATAATTTTGCTTGCGCGGCGCAGGCACTAGCGCCCACTTGTCCTTGTGCCAGCATGGTGACGCCTTCGATTTCGCTCAGGCGTTGGGTGCCGCTGACATAGGCTTGATGGATGCCAGGCGTCAACATGGTGCTACCCGGTTTCGCCGCTAAGGCAGTACTCGCGGCGCTGATGAAGGACTGTAACTCTGGGCTTTCAAGCGCCACCACCATGCCAGGATTAGTACAAAATTGTCCGGATCCTAAAGTCAAGGACTCCACGAATGCTTGCGCGATCCCTACCGATTTTTCAGCCAGCGCCGCTGGCATTAAAAATACTGGGTTGATGCTGCTCATTTCCGCGTAAACCGGAATTGGTTCTTTGCGTTGTGCCGCGGTGCGCATTAAGGCGACACCGCCTTGTCGGGAGCCAGTAAAGCCAACTGCTTTGATGACAGGATGACTAACGAGGCTCTGGCCGATCTGGCGACCATCACCGACCAACATAGAAAACACGCCTTCAGGCAAGTTGCAACGCGCAACGGCTTTTTGCACAGCGCGCCCCACCAATTCTGAAGTACCCAAATGAGCGCTATGTGCTTTGACAATAACGGGGCAGCCTGCGGCCAGCGCTGAGGCGGTGTCGCCCCCTGCAACCGAGAAGGCTAAGGGGAAATTACTGGCACCAAATACTGCCACTGGACCAACTGCAAGTTTGCGCATGCGCAAGTCAGGGCGCGGTGGCGTGCGTTCTGGTAGCGCCGCGTCCAAGGTCGCATTCAGATAGTGGCCATCGCGTACCACTTTGGCGAATAGTCTGAGTTGATTCATCGTGCGGCCGCGTTCGCCTTCTAAGCGTGCCACGGGCAAGCCTGTTTCGCTATGGGCACGTTCGATCAAGACATTACCAATCGCTAAAATTTCATCGGCTATGGTTTCTAAAAATTGCGCACGTTGTTCTGGCGTGGTGGCGCGGTAAGTGTCGAAGGCAGCCTGCGCGAGTGCACAAGCCTGCTCCACATCATGCAGATTTGCCAGGCCGAATGCGGGTTCCATTTCCGTGTTGGTTGCCGGGTTTATCGCTTTAATGTGGCCTTCACTACCAAATTTTTCTTGCTGACCAATGATCAGGTTTCCTTGAATTTGCATCTTGACTCCTGTGGGGTTAAAAGGGTTTTATTCATTGTAAAAAGCCGCATCGTATTACGCATTTTTCTCGCCATGCGGATCTTCATCAATCAAAGTCCTTTTTACCTGATGTTGCCTTGGTTTGCTGTGCCGGCTTCTGCATAATACGAGCTAAAACGAACTAGCTCTGCGCACGAGTTACGGCTAAGTTTAGTTTAAGTTGGTGTATTGCTGCGGCTAGGCGCGGTGCCGGTTATCTGTCCAACCAAGCCCTGTCATGCACTAGGCGTATTTATTGCGGTCCGTGCGCACGAATTAATTGCAATAACATCTCATCTTCTTCTGCCGTTAAATCGGTTAAAGGCGCTCGAACTGGCCCTGCGCTGTGGCCAACCAAGCGGGCACCCGCTTTCACGATACTGACGG
>JAHFQV010000005.1:0-50298 GCA_023259175.1 Oxalobacteraceae bacterium
GCGCACGAATTAATTGCAATAACATCTCATCTTCTTCTGCCGTTAAATCGGTTAAAGGCGCTCGAACTGGCCCTGCGCTGTGGCCAACCAAGCGGGCACCCGCTTTCACGATACTGACGGCGTATCCAGCTTTGCGATTGCGAATAGCGAGGTAGGGAAGGAAGAACTCATCGATCAAGCGGTTGGTGGTGGCGTAGTCATCAGCAGCTGTTGCGTGGTAAAAATCCATCGCCAATTTCGGCACGAAATTAAAAACGGCCGAAGAATAAACGGGTGTCCCGATCGCTTTGTAGGCACCGGCAAAAATTTCTGCTGTCGGCAAACCACCTAAATAGCTGAAGCGATCGCCCATCCGGCGCCAGATAGAAACCATTAATTCAATATCGCCAATACCGTCTTTGAAACCAATAAGATTGGGGCAAAGTGCCGCTAATTTTTCTAATGAATCAGGCGTGAGACGGCAGTTAGCGCGATTGTAAATGACAACACCGATCGTCACCGATTTACAGACTTGTTCTATGTGCGCAATCAAACCGTCTTGACTGGCTTCAGTTAAATAATGCGGTAACAGCAGAAGACCTTGCGCCCCGAGTTTTTGTGCATCTTGTGCTAAGGCAATGGCAGTTCGAGTCGGACCACCCACACCCGCCAGAATGGGCACCTTACCCCGACAAGTCGTGACCGCGGTGCGAATAATATCGCTGTACTCAGCGGGCATCAAAGAAAAGAATTCACCGGTTCCACCTGCGGCAAACAAAGCACTTGCCCCATAGGGAGCCAGCCATTCCAGACGCGCGGCATAAGTATCGGCACGGAAATCACCGTTCTCATCGAAGTCTGTGATCGGGAAAGATAACAAACCAGACGAGAGGATTTTTTTGAGTTCGAGTGGGTGCATGGTGTCTCCAAAGGTAAAGGCTGGGGAAGTGGCAGATTTTAAAAAAATCATGGTTTAGCGTTTAAGTGATACGTCATCGTACAACTTAAAATTAATAAGCACAAGTCGGAATTCAAAAAATGTGGGTTGCTGATTAAGAAAACCTTGGTTTGATACTATTTAGTTAATCATTCAGATGATCATTCGCATCAGGAGGCGGATAGGCAGGCTGAGATACAAGCAAACGGCACACCGCGCCAGGCAAGTATCAAGTTTTGGCTTCTAAGATTGCTTGCGCGCGGCGCAGTCGTTCTCGACTATTGCTTAGATGGGTACGCATTGCTGCGCGGGCGGCTTCTGGATCCTGACGGGAGATGGCATCGTAGATATCCTCATGTTCATGTCTCACGCGCTGTAAATAGCCATTCGGATCTTCGTGTGCCAACAGGGCAGTGTTGATGCGGGCGCGCGGGATGATGGTTCTGCCTAACTGACTCAGTAAATCCACAAAATACTTGTTCCCAGTTGCCTCGGCAATGAGTAAATGGAATCGCACATCGGCATTCACTGAATCCTGTTGGCCCTCTGCGTCTAACTGGTCGCCGTGGATACGTGTTAGCACCAGGCGCAGTTCGTTCAATTGCTGTTCCGTGCGTCGGCTGGCAGCATACCAAGCTGCTTCGGTTTCCAGGCTGATGCGAATTTCGAGGATATCCAAAACATCACGCACCGTGACCATAGACTCATGCGGCAGTCCCATACCATTCTTCGGAGGCGATAAGACAAAGGTGCCAATGCCATGTCTGGTCTCGACAAATCCCGCGGCTTTCAAATGTGAGATCGCTTCACGAACCACGGTCCGACTGACGCCATAGATTTGCATAATGGCAGACTCGGTAGGAAGTTTCTCGCCTGTCTTTAGGTGCTCAGTCTTAATGCCTTCAATCAGATGCTCGACGACAGCCTCGGCCAAATTGCGTGGCTTGCTACGGCTAGGAATAGGTGGCATGGCTTGTTCGAAAGTTGTCATACAAGTGCAGGAAAGAATGGGATGTTAGATGGCATTAGAGCAAAAGAACCTAAGAAAATGCTGGATTCAATAAGCAAAACCTAAATGAGCCGATAATGAACTTGTATGATAACCGATAAATAGCACTGTGGTGACCAGGCCAATTAAACCGAGATTTCTATTATGATTTGAAATGGTGACCGCAAATTTGCCATCAGCGCAAAAACACCAACGCTGCGCCTAATGGAAAAACTCGGTTTAAGTAATAATTTGATGATCAATTTGAGAGTGCATGGGGAAGATTTCTGCCATCTGCCAGACTAGGGTTAGTAAGAAAAAAGAGGCAAACGATAAGGCGCAAAGACGCAGAGTAGCGCCAAGCAAACATTTTATCCATTTGCTCCCTCTTTTTTTGTTTTTCTCAGCACCTCGGCATCAAAGCTCGTTTATTGAAATGCTGTGTGTAACATCCGTTACTTAAGATACTTGGCTATCCCGCCCAATGCCGTCTGAAGTCATAACAAGGACTTAACCGGCACATCTTACTAGATCTCGCCGTTTTCCCATACCGACAACCGCAGTTCTTCAGTCGAGTAAAACCTGACACAGGTATCAAATACGCCAGCATGGTTGACAATGCACTCGATCGCTAAGCGACAGATGTGGACAAGCCTGTTGAAAAATGAACATAGCTTTGTGGACAAGACCACTAGTTATCCCAAGCGCTTTTCTTATACAAAGACTGTCCTTAATCAATACAAAGCTTATAGTCTTATTTATCTTTTCGCTAAAGCTTTGAATTAACGCGATAAATTCGACTTACCCACAGAAAGCTAAGCCCCCTATTACTACTACTATTTATATATATAAACATTTAAAGTAAACCAGAACAAGCTCCCTTTTAGGCTATGCACTTCAGATAAGCTTGTTCCAAATTAGATGCTTTAAAACGAAAAATACATTCCTTCGGACTCCCTAGAAAACGAATTTCACCTTCATGCAAAATCGCCATACGATCGCTAAGTTCCTCTACATCCGCTAAAGAATGGGAATTAAAAAAAACGGTCTTTCCCTCTTCGCGTAAACGTAAAAATTGATTTTTAACTAAAAATCTCGCTTTCGGATCAAGTCCGCTCATCGGTTCATCTAAAATAAGTAAATTTTTACGGCTTAAAAAACATCCAGCCAATCCTAATTTTTGCGTCATTCCTTTGGAATATTGCCGCACTGTTTTTTTCATTATAGAGGCATCTAAATCCAGCGCTTTCAACATGGCTAGCAACTCAGATTCGATTAAGGGACTTTGAGATAGATTTAAAAAATAGCTTAGAAAATCTCTACCATTTAAATAGTAAGGAGGAATGAATCGTTCTGGGAGAAAAGAGAGTACATGACGGCTTTGATTTATTTTATTATTCAAACCAAATATTTGAATATTCCCGCTTTTAAAATGAATAAAATCAAGTACGCATTTTAGTAAGCTGGTTTTCCCTGCGCCGTTCATACCCACAAGTGCAAAGCATTCAGATTCTTTTACGGAAAAGGCGATATCACGTAATACATGTTTACCGTCGTAAAAATGATTTAGATTTTCAATCTGTAAAGCGCCTGGTGACAAATTAACTCCCAAATGAAAATTCGCAAGTAGTTTCTTCTAAAAAAACTACTCGCGAAAAAGTTTTTAAACGATGAATTTCATTGTAATCGTCTACAGATAGACCAAGTGGTTGCTAGGGATTCGTTATAGGCGGTTGCCGCCGGCGCAGCGGCAACAGGCGCCAAAGGATTTGCCGCACCCACCGCACCACGCGCATCGCCAACATTATTGCCGCTAGCGCCATCAATAATCGTATCCACACCCAAAGCTTGCTTATGAGTTAAACCTGCGACGCAGATCGCTGGGCCCTGCAAGCCATAAGGCGCAACGCTAGCGCCCATTAACCCACCTGTTCCGGCCCGAGGTAAGCCGGGAACACCGACCAAAGTAGAATCGCCCGTAAGAAAGCCTGAGGCACGTAGAAATTGCCACATAGCGGCTTGTTCCGCCGCTGCGTTGGTAAAAGTCTGGGCTTGAGCCATTACTAAAACCCCATCAGCGTTCCCGCCGGCCGCACCCACGGTCCAACCACGTGCAATCGCGGTCGCATTGGTTTCATCACCAGGATAGGCGTGGTAGCGATCAAAATAGCCTGTAAAAGCAGAGGAAATTCCACGCATATCGGTAACCACCGACTTAATCCGTGAATTCTCTATCATTTCTTGGCCTTTAAGCACCCCACCCAGTAAGAGGCCAATGATTACCAAAACAATGGCAATTTCAATGAGGGTGAACCCTACTTGTAAATGTTTAAACTTTTTCATCATTGCTCCAAGAAAAATATCAAGACGGATTTCAAGATAGATTCAAGTTACTACAGGGAAAAATTATCGCAAGATGTAAATTAAATTTACGCTGAGAAAAATCTAGGTAATTTAATATTAAATTCCAAATTACCGTCAGGTGTATGCTTAAGTTCTAAACACCCTTGGCATTGTTTAAGTAAGTATCGAGCTTGATATAAACCAATCCCTAAGCCGTCGGCATTCATACTCCAAAAAGGCTCAAACAGTCTTTCTCTATTCGTAAGCAATTGCTTATTCACGGAACTAATGCGAATTTCCACCACTGCGTCATGTTCCTTAATTTCGATATCTATCCTTGGTTTTTGCCCGCCTTCACGTAAATACAGGTCGTAATAATTCTTAAAGATATTATCGATGGCCGAATCGAGACTTTGCACATGCACCGACAGTCGAGCACAGCCTTTAAGCGAATAATCGAGTTGATGAAATAAGCCTAAACGATGAATCAGATCGGCAATTTCAATCTCCTTCTGTTTTTGATGACCGTTCTGACCCATTGCGAGGGTTTGAACAATATGGTCGGCACGATCGCGTATCAGAGGTAAAGTGCTACCGAGGAAATTAAGCACTTGTTGTTCTTTTCCCTCTGGAATATCGCTAAGTTGGTCGGCCATGAGTTGAATAAATTGGGCGATATTTTTCATGTCGTGTTGCATGAACAAATTAAGCTTAGTCATGTGATCTAAAGTGGCGTCTAAGGTCCCGGCCTTTATCCACATATCACATCGCAATAACAGCAAAAACGTATCGATCAGAGCGACGTTAAAATAGAAGCGCTCGCCATTGGCATTCTGAAAAAAAATCAGATCCAAAGACATTTCCTTGATATGAATTCGTCGATGTAATTCGCGGCCGATTGACTTTCCCTCACTACCGCTTAGCGCAATGCCAAACCAATTTAGCTGATACGTGAAACCCAAGATGCCACCGCGTTGCAATAAAGGCCAAGCATTTTTTAGAAAAAGAGGCGTATCAAATTGATGCTCTTCGTTGAGTTGTATTAAGGCCAAATTAAGATGGCTAGCCGCCCGCGCTTGCCAGGCTAAATACGCCAATACAAAAGCAATCGTAATACCCACAATAATCAAAAAAGGATAAAGTAAGCTAAGCATCGCGTTCAATTCCAAATTTCTTCAAAAAGTAGTAAATATTTTCCCGTTTAACACCCAGTCGTTTCGCACATTGATTGATATTAAAACCGGTCTCTTTCAAAATTTGACGAACCAATTTTTCTTCCGCATCGACCCGCACGGCTTTTAAACCATCACTAATTTGTGCATTGATGGCGATTTTTGTGATGCCTTGTAAATGTAACTCCTGCTCCTTATGTACGAATAACAAAGCACGTCTAATCGCACCTAAAATATCCTCGGTACGAGCAGGTTTCGCAAGAAAGTCAAATGCCCCATCACGTACCGCTTCTAAAGCAGCCGCTTCTTGATCTTGTCCTGTCAGCACGATTACTTTTACGGAATTAAAACTAATCTGCAGGGTCTTTAAAAGAAAAATTCCTTCATCGGTGCTATGTGGATGTGGAGGCAGACCTAAATCCAAAATTAAAACTTCGATACTCTCCTCAAGTTTCAGAAGTTCGAGCGCAGAAATACGTGAATTCGCTTCACTGACGCGATAAGCGTTCTGCTTTAATAGCGAGGATAAAATAATCCTTAAAGCTGGATCATCTTCCACCAGTAAAATATGTCCGAGAGTATTCACTTTTTTTCTGTCATTTTACGTTCAAGTGTCGCTAATTTCTGCTCAAGAAATAGCCGTTCATGTTGATCCTTAATTTCTCCACTTTGAAGTAGCGCCGACAAAATTATTTTTGTTTGCGCCAATTCGTTTAAATCCTCTAGCAAAAATATTTCCATTTGCTTGGCCCAACTTGGAACCGCAGCACCGGTGGCGTAGAGACGAATCGCGCGCGCATATTTCTTCGCCAAATCATTATCTTTTAGTGAATGACGCGCAAGCAAACAAGCGCGGGTCATCGCCTTCCAGTGCTGATTAGGATTCTTTAAAAATTCATGATAGATAAATTCCAGCATGACTCTTTGTTTCTGTGGATTTTCAACTTCCGCATACAATTCAGAAGCAGAAAAGAGAGCATAGTTAGAACGAGGATCAAGTTCAATAATGCGGCCTAGCCATGCCGTTAAATTTGAGTAATCAAGTTCATCTAAACTAGCTTGATCGCGGGTTTGAATACGCAGCATTGCAAGTTTGGCGATCGCATTCGCTTCAGCTAAACTCAAAAGTCGCAGCGTTATAAAAGAAGGTGGATTTTCAATTTGTTCAAAACGCGATGGACGGTTTTGCGATCTTCCAGAAAAATAAATTTGCAGCGCCAAGCTTAAGCATAAAAAAACTAAGACAAAAAATGGAACCCGCTTAATCGTGTGCCCGTTCATCTCAAATATTCCTGCGATAAAAATCGAAACAAGCCGCCGAATTAAGTAGCACAAGCATCAAAAATGTTTGGCCTATGATAGCTACCAACGTTTCGCTACTTCCGGTTTGATAGACCAGCCATTCCGTGCGGGTAAACTGCTCCAAATGGGGAACAATCCGCGCCAAACCTTGAATAAATTCTCGGATCAAATTTTGTGAGAAACTAGAAACGGAAAACTGCTCGTTAGCCAGCAAAAGCAAACTATCCATACTACGCGCCAGCCCATAAAATCCTAAACTCACACTTAAAGCGAACATGACTTGATACAAACTCGTCGCACATAATAATGAAAACGAAATGAGTATCCACAATTCACATATGAGCGAAATCGTCCAAAACAAAGCTTGCAAAAAATCAGAAAAAAATAGGCATAAAGAACCGAATAGAAAACCCGAAAGTAACGCTAAAAGAAAATAGCCTAAAAGTTTTCCAAGCAGATAGTTGGCACGCGACAAAGTGGTCGATAGAAGTAATTCTAAGCCTTTGTCATTGGCCTCGCGTATCAAGCTAGTGACGACATAAGTGGCGAAAAAGAGCGCCGCCGATAATCTTAAATAGGCCGCCAGTAAGGTGAGCTGAAGTACGCGACTTTCCGTGATCGCAAGCGCTTCAAGAAAGCCACTTAACATCACACCGATCAACAAAATAAGAAGTAACAAGTACGAAAGGCGATTACGAAACGCCTCGAGCAAGGTGTAATACGCGATGGTCCAAATTTGACGAATCATGCTTAGAATAAAAATCCATTTGCAGTTCTTAATTGATCTTAGCGCAGAAAGACCGTCGATTTTTAACAAATCAAAAATTTCTCAGGAAAATCTTTAGGTTTGTTGTATCACCTCTTAAACTTCGTCCTACTGGGGAAGCATGGCCTCGCAAAAAATGTCACTAAATCAAAAATACTTCGACAGTGCTAAAGATTTTTGGCGTGATCGATAGCTTTGCAGTAATATGAATTTCAAATCAGATTTTCCGAAAGGGAGATGGGTGTATGAGACATTCGATAAAACGCTATGCAAATAGACACTCTGGTTTTAGCCTCGTTGAAATTGCGATGGTGCTCGTCATTGCTGGTATAGCCTTTAGCATGGTGATGACAGCGACGCGCGGCTCAACTGATGCGGGAAAGCGGGCTTTAATTCGCAGCCAACTCGATGCCATTGATGCGGCGCTGGCCAATTTCGTGGCGCAAAATAAGCGCCTACCCTGCCCCGCCAATGGCACACTCGCCTCAAGTGCAGCCGGTGCGGGGACAGAGACGCTTTCACCGGGCCCGCCACCGGCCGCACTACCGCCTAAGGGGAGCTGCAATCCTATCAACCAAATAAATGGCGTCGTCCCTTGGGTGAGCTTAGGTCTGAGCGAAGCCGATGCAACCGATCCTTGGGGTGCTAGGATTACTTATCGGGTTGACTCCGCTTTGGCGCAGGGCGCTCCACAAGCCATATTAATGGACATGAGTAGTTGTGATCCCTCCAGTACAGGTGGTGGCTTAACGGCTACTGGTTGTAAAGTCGCGGTTCCACCCTGTGCGGGGAATGGCAACTGCAGTTCACCGAGCGAATTTTTACTAAATAAAGGACTCGACGTTTGGGACGGCATTAATGGCGTTGCGGGCTGGAATATCCGGCAAAATAATCGGGGCGCAGGCACCGGTGCCGCTTACGTCTTGATTTCGCATGGCGCGAGCGGAACCGGAGCCTATAACAAAAGTGGAGTACTGCAACCAGGCAGCATCGCTGCGGGTACAGACGAAACACCGAATCGAAATAATCGTGCACTTGCTATCCCTTCCCTACTCGCAAATACCTATCGCGACGCAGCTTTAAACGATGTTGTGAGTGCGGCGCATTTTGATGATTACTTAAGCCACCCCAAAATAATGACGGTACTTAATCGTGCAGCCTTAGGGCCGCGCGCTCATTAGCGATTAGCGAGTAATGATTAGAGAAATGAGGGCTTATCTCATGAATTTTCAAATCAGATTTGGACGCTTAAAAAAGTCAGCAAAGGGAGGCGCGCTGATTGTGATGGTCGCAATCGTTTTTGCCTTCGTCATACTGAGCTTGGCGCGATTTGCCTATATCGCCGCGCAAACGGGATTAGACCGTAGCGTTACGATGAATAAATCTTTGGAAAGTATCGACATCGCCCTGGCCAATTTTGTCGCCCACAATAAGCGCCTCCCATGTCCTGCTGATGGTCGTATTGCCAGTACGGCAGCGAATGCTGGAATCGAAATGACTTTTCCAAGCTGCAATGCACAGCAACATGGGGTGCTTCCTTGGCAAACTCTGGGGCTAGCCGAATACCTCTCGAAAGACCCTTGGGGCGGGCGCCTTACTTATCGCGTCGATCCCGCATTGGCCGCTGCGGCACCGCTCTTAATGAATATGAGTTTATGCGATGTGTCGGGCACGGGTTCGGTGGCAGCCGGCGGTGCCTGTCGCACGCCAACCCCCACTTGCGTCGCTAATCCCGCCACTTGTACCGCGCCAGCGACTTTTTTGGTCGGTAAAGGTTTAGATGTGTGGACCGGAACCGGAGCCTGGGCAGCACGCGCCCAAAATCGCAGCAATGGTACAGGAGCGGCCTATATTCTCATCTCGCACGGCGAAACGGGCGCGGGAGCCTACAATGAAAGGGGTATTTTTCAGCCGGGAACCCTGGGTGCTATTCCCTTGATACCGCCCCCGGGAACACAAGCCGCGGGCAACGATGAGCTTCCGCATTTCGCCAATCAAGTTTTGACTTTACCGCCAACCCAAAATACGACTTTTCGAAATGCCAGTCGCGATACCAGCTTTAGTTTGACCCATTTTGACGACTATATCAGCCATCCCAGTATCCGCAGCGTACTTGCCCAAGTCGCCTTGCAAGAACGTGTGCATTGAGTCTGATGGAATGTTGCTCACCCTTTCGGCTTTTGCCTATTTTGTCTTTGTCGAAGCCTTAATTTGCTCATGTACAGTATTGGTATTGGCATCGAAAGTTTGTCCTACTTTGAGCACGACCTGCTCCCCGCTGGGTAAAGTTGCCACGACCTGTGGGGCTTTGCTGCGATTTTGGCGTACCCTTACATTTTGCAATTCCCGCGCTGGGTCTTTGATTTCATCGACTGGTTTTTGATTGATCCAAGTTGTTTCGAGACCGCTACTCCGTTTCACGTAACCATTATGGGTAAATTGTTCGTGGATAGGGGCTTCCTCGGCGCTTTCTTCTTCCTCCGGATGGTCGAGCTTTCTATTGAGGCGTTGGCGATCTAAGGCCACTCTTTCGGTTGGTCGTGAGAATAGTCGTCCTAAGGCTTTTTTATCGTCAGGCTCAAACGCTAGACCCAGCGTGCTCATTGCTACGCTTACTCCCACACTCGCTAGGACACTGATGATCCTAGAAACGGCAGTTGACCGCTCAAGATCGTCTTTAAGTTTTTGATTTGTCGACATATTGTTCGCTTTATGGTGATCACCATTTCGGTGAGTGCGCTACAGGCTTGATTGCACACTTTTCCGCCCATCTGGACTTTTGTGTTACTTCAGTGAAGTAACCTCCTCCTATCAACGTGGAGGTTGCGTCGTCGTCGCGCCTTGCCAGATGGGCGGAAAAATGCACACTCAAACCCGTCCAACCGCCGTTTCTAGGATGATTCGCATCACAATTTTTTGGCTATTTGATCGCATCATTTATCCCGCAGGAGCAGCTTCCGCAGGGCGGCGCCCTACGGTAAGCCAGAACAATTTACATTCGCCTTCCAAAGGCCCGGGTAAGCGTCCTTCATTCACGAAGAGCTTTGGATGCAAGCTACAGTCATAGGGAATGAAGCGCCCTTGTTGACCGAGGTCATCGACTAGGCGAAATAAATCGTCTTCGTGCAATAAAGCCAAGCGGAAAAATAAGCGGCTACCACGTAATTCAAGTTCGCCCAGATTTTGACTGGGGTCCAGCGCAATGACTTGCTGTGGATAGAGTTGATAACTCATCGGTAGCAATTGGTAGCGTTCTTGTATGGTCTGTATCCATTCGATGATATCGAGCCGTTTTTCCTCACCCACAAAACCATGTTTTACCAGTTGTATGTACTTGGGTTGAAAATCCAAGATATCGTTTTTTTCCGTCGTTGCAGCAGCGAATTTGTCGCGCGCTTGTGCTAGCTCGCCTTGCGACTGCAGTTTTTTTGCTTCCAACTTAAGCATGAAGAAATGACTGCCCGTGACCAGGGCAATCGAGACGACAAGACAAATTCCCAAGCGTAAGCTGGCCTGTCGAATGATGGGAAAATCGTTACCAAAGAAACCCGTCGGAGCAGGCGCTGGCTTCGCGCCAGGATTGAGTTTTACCGATTGTAAATTGGCCTGTGCCATGTCAAATCTTCCTTACAATCTGTAACACAAAAGTGGGTTTGGCCAATTCTTTATCATTCCCGGCCTTACTCTCTAATGTCACGGTGTTGCGGACGTCGATGGCGGGCTTATTTAAACTAATTTGAAGGTGAGTATCCGATTTTAAGGCGGAAATAAATTGCTCTACCATGCGGGTGGCGGCGCGATAGTCCTTGGTGAAAGGGATGACTTCGCATTCGAGTTCCAGTACTTGAAATGCGGGACTTGGAAGACCCAGTAAGCCGGGTGGTATCGGAGCCGTTTCCTCCACCTGAGGCGCTGGTGGTGGTGCGTTAGGATCGACGATTAATGGATCCGTTTCGCTGCTGCGCCAGTGGAATTCATGTAATTTAATATTAGGATTGGCATCTAAAGCGCTGCTCAACTGTTTTAAGAGCGAAAACATTTCCGGCGCATTTTGCTCAAGCGTGTGTTCAAGATCGACCGCGGCCTTCATCTCGCTAGGATTGGCGACGGTGGCGGGCATGCTATTGGTGGTTTCTTGATATTTGGTGAGGGCTTGTAAGGTCTCGAGCTGCGTTTGTTGAATGACTTGGCTGGTCTGGTAAGCATCGACACCATTTTGCGCAACCCATAAAATGCCCGCCAACAGACTAATCGTGCTTAAGGCATTGAGTGAAGTATTGATTTGTTCGAGTTTGTGGGAGCGGGTTTGTTCTTGGGTCGCGTAATGGGTCGTGATATTTTGCGCGGCTAATAGAGATAAAAAAAGCGCGTCAGCATATTGGCCTAGCAGAAGTTTTTTAAAGCCAAAGCTATTTTTGACCTCATTTAGAAAAATGAAGCGATAGTTCATTCCATCGCCATTGATGAGCTTAGACTTGAGCGTGTGGATGATTTCATCATTGGCGATGATCGCCACATTGAGCGCCTGATCACGCGCTAAGAGCCGCGTACTGGCGAGAAATTGGCGGGCTTTACCGATTTCGCTAGCAGTCACTTCGGCAATGGACTCTGCGCTCCAGGCAGTTTCCGCCGCTAAACGGCTAAATCGTAAATATTCATTCTGAAAAAAACTCTGCCGCAAGCCGCTGGATTGGTGGCTGATTAAGAGGCTAGGTTCGCGTCCTAAATTGAGTTTTCTAAAAAATAGTTCACTTAAAAGACCGACGGAATAAATTCCGGAAATATCTAACTTCTGCGCCTTCAAGGCATCGATCCAGGGCTTAAGCAGTTGCGGATTGGTCAGTGCGCTTAACAATAACTGATCATCTTTTCGTCCGGTTTTTTCCCGTCCTTGCTGACTGGCTTGGCGATATTCGGTGTCACGATAAAGTGCGTTTAAGCGTCGTTCTAATAACTTATTTTTCGCTGATCCAAACAAATGCGGTGCGGTTTCACGATGAAAGTCTTCTTCGATTAGATCGGTTAATAGAAAGCAGTTGACCTTCGCCATCGGCTTTAGAAAATCGGCAAATTTACTCCAACCGGTCGCGTAGTTATCGAAGGTTTCGCCCTCGGACAAACTACCAGCTTCCTCCAAATATGCACAGAGCTGGTTATTCGTCAGGTAGAGTAAAAGTGATAGCTTAGCCATGAGTAGCGCCTAAAACTTGAGTTTGCTGACGGTATCGTAAATCGGGCCCATCACCGACATCATAATCCAACCTAAAATAAGACCCAAGACCACCGTCATCATGGGTTCTATCATCGCCTGAATTTTCTCTATCATTTCTTTGATTTCACGGTTGTAGAAATAACTGACATTGCGTAAGGCACTGTCTAAGGAACCTGTGGCCTCGCCAATTTTAAGCATGCGTATCACTAATGGTGGGAACACATCGGTGCTTTCAAAAGCGATGGCGACACTTTGACCTTCGGAGATCAAATCCCGGGCGCGCCTTAATCCCGCTGCGATCACCTGGTTATCCACGATTTCTTCGCATAGGCGTATGCAATCTAAAATTGTGATACCTGATTCGTACATTAAGGCAAAAAAAGTAACGAAGCGCGACAAAATAATTTTATGTAAAACTGGGCCGATCAACCATATTTTTAATTTGTAGCCATCAGCTCTAAAACGCGCATTTGGGCTATTTTTCAATACCAATTTGATGACCACAAAAAGTGCAAACGGTATCGATAAAATCAAATACCAGTAATGAATTAAGAGGTCTGAAGTAAAAATTAGTATCTTGGTGTGTAGTGGCAGTTCTCCGCCCATATTTTTGATAAAGCCCGTCAATTGCGGCACCAAAAAAATCATCAACGCGAAGGTCACGCTAATTACGATTACGCTGACAAAAGCCGGATACATGAGGACACGCTTAGACTGCGAACTGAGTTCATCTTGCCACTTCAGGTTATCACTTAGATTTTTGAATACCTCCGAAATGCGCCCGGTCTTTTCGCCCGCGGTAATTAAGCTGGTAAAGGCGCGATCAAAAATTTGCGGGTGCCTATCCATGGCTTCAGACAGTTGCAAACCACCTTCGATATTCTCAATGAGATCGGCCACGACGCTGCGAAAACGTAGGTTGTCAGCGGTATCGCGTAAATCCGTTAAGCCTTCTAAAATCGGCACGCCCGCACCCGTCATTTGTTCCATATGGAAGCAAAAATTAATTAAATCTTTGCGCGTGATTTTGACTTTCCCGACCGAGAAAGTTTTTTCCACATGTTCTTTGTAATCGATTAAATCCAAATCCATACGTTTTAAACGTAGCTCGAGCTCAGGCAGATTAGCGGCATCCATACTGCCCTTTTGTTTTTTGCCGCGAGCATCAATTGCGCTATAGGAAAAGCTGGTCATGTGGGTAGCCTGTCGGTTAAATCGACCACTCTGGAAATTTCGTCTAAGGTAGTAACACCTTCAAGTACCCGTCGTATGGCATCTTCAACCAAGGGGCGAAAACCGCCGTCGATCGCGGCCTTGCGTAATTCTCTTTGGGTTGCGCGCCGCGCGATTAAATCATCGAGTTCACCATCTATCTTTAAGATTTCAAGAATCGACAGACGGCCTTTATAGCCTTGGTGACCGCAATGGGAGCAGCCAACTCCGGTACAAATCATCGCTGGAGGATCGGCTTCTTTCAGGCCCAATAACATCCTTTCTAACTCATCGGCTTCATGCTTTTCTTTGCAGTGATTACATAAACGCCGTATCAATCTTTGCGCCACGATGCCGATAATATTCCCGGCCATCAGATCAGGTACGATGCCGATATCAAGTAGCCGAGGAATCGCGCCTATGGCCGAATTGGTGTGTAGAGTGGAAAATACCTGATGGCCTGTCATCGCCGCGCTAAAGGCCATTTCTGCGGTTTCTTTGTCGCGAATTTCACCCACTAAAATAATGTCCGGGTCTTGCCGCATCATTGATCGTATGCCGCTAGCAAAACCCATTTTGGCAGATTCATTGACTGAGGTTTGCCGTATCATGGGGAGAGGATATTCGACAGGATCTTCCAAAGTCATGATATTGACGGAGTCGGTGTTAACGTGATTTAAAATTGAATACAAGGTGGTTGTTTTACCGCTACCGGTGGGGCCGGTTACCAAGATTATTCCTTCTGGGCGCGCGATGATGAGTTTGAGTAGCATTAAATTTTGCTCCTCTAAACCCAAATTATCGAGCGCAACCAAACCTTTTTGTCTGTCTAGAATCCTGAGTACGAAATTTTCGCCATGGGTTGTGGGTTGGGCCGCAGCGCGAAAATCGATATGTCGACCTGAAAAATTAATTGAAATGCGGCCGTCTTGTGGGGTGCGAGTTTCGGCGATATTCATATTGCTCATGACTTTTAGGCGTACCACCATCGCTGGCCAATAAGTTTTGTGCAGGCTACGTATTTGCCGCATGATGCCATCGATGCGGTAGCGTATCCGTAGAAAAAATTCCTCTGGCTCAAAGTGAATATCGGAGGCGTTTTGTTGTACCGCATCGGCGAGTATCGCGTCCATCAAGCGTACCAGCGGCTGGCTATATTCGTCCGAGACCGAGGACATGCTTTTGTAATTGATTTGTCCGGTTTCGATCTCTTGTAAAATCCCATCGATGGATAACTCGAAACCGTAATACTGATTGATGGCTTTATCAATTTCCGATTCACTTGCGAGCATGGGGATGATGCTGATGTCCTTGCCCAACATGGCACTGATTTGATCGAGCGCGACAATATTGGCGGTGTCGGCCATGGCCAGGGTGAGCCGGCCTTGTGCTTTATCGAGCACCATAGGAAATACCGCATAGCGCTTGGCGACATCCTTGGAAATGAGTTTGATAGCGTGGGCATCGGCGATGATGCTGGTTAAATCAGTGCTTTGTTGATTTAAGTTTTCGCTTAAGGCTTCGCGTACCGTTGCGTCGGTCACGAAACCTAAGGCGATGAGTAATTTACCGAGCGGAATGCTATTCGTCTTTTGTTCGATCAAAGCAATCCGCAATTGATCTTCGCTGATCACACCTTTCGAAATCAGGAGCTTACCTAAGGGAAGTTTTGCGGGGGCGGCCATAGCTTTTGATCTATCCGTTCCGGTTAGCGTTGGCTTGCTTGCTGCAATTGTGCAATGCGGCTTTGTACCTTGCTTTGGCTAAAATTAATCGCCGTGTTTTGCGCAAGTTCGATGGCGCGTTGATAGTATTCCAGCGCCAGCTTAGTTTGTTCCAAACGGTCGAGGCTGATGGCCAAATTAAAGGCGTAATCCGCGTTATTTGAATGATTGCTAAAGGCACGGAAAAAGCTTTGCTGCGCGTCCGACCAACGCGATTGTTGGGCATATAAATTGCCGAGTGCGAAGTGCAATGCGCCTGCTTGTGGATGTTGATTTAAAGCGGCCTTTAAACGACTTTCGCTTTGCACAGGGTCGCCTTGTTGCAAATTATTGAGCCCGGCGATGGCTTCGGCATCATTCGGATCTAGCTCTAAGAGTTTGAGGTAATAGCTTGCGGCTTGCTCGGCCTGTTTTTGGTTCAATGCAATCGCCGCCAAACCCATCAAGGCATCGTGATTTTGCGGGTCTTGCGTTAACATGCGTTGATAGCTTAACTCTGCACTTTTAAAATCTCCCGATAAAAAAGCCTGATAGGCCTGACTTAATTCAGGGGCGACAGGGCTCACTTCATCGTGTTTGCTTATTTGGATATTTTTGTTATCGGTGTTGGGTGCGCTGCTGCCTAGATTAATCGCCAGACTGCTTGGTTTGCTGCGTGATTTGGTGTTGATGGTGGAGGCCGGCTTGCTTTCTCGCTGCGCGGTGGGTTTTGGGCTAGGTTTTGCGGCGCTAAGAACGACTGCTTTTTTGGGTGCAGCGATCGCGGTTTGGTCTTGGTTTTTATTGGTGCCAGGCGTGGTCGACGTGCTCGACGCTGTGATGGCGCTCTCAGATGCATTTTCTTTGGGCTCTAATTTGGCTATTTCTACCGGTGGCGGTGGCTCGGTGATATTGGCCTGTACTCGTGCTAGTAAACTGCTGTGATCGGTTTTTGTGCTCTGCCAATAGACATAGCCTACGCCTGGAAGTACCAGTAAAGCCAAGATGGCGATACCGATAAAGAGGCGGCGATTGCGCGTTTCTCCTGTTTGTTTTGAGGCGAAAACCGTGCGCGCTTTTTCTTGTTCGACTTGTACATTGCTTTCGGGTTTGGCGGGTTCAGTCTTAAGTACTTCGGAAAGGCTGGGCGCTGCTGTCACTGTTTTTGGCGCGAATATTTTGGGTTCTTCTAGGCGTGGTGTTTCAATTTCGGGTACCGGCTTGGCTTCTGCACGTGGTGCTACGCTTGGTATGTCTAAAGTGCTTTGGCTTGGGGGCAACTTGAGGTCTTGGGATTTATTTTCCGCCACGTTGGTGACGGGAGCTGGACTGGGCTCTTCGTTTTGTAGCGTGAGGCTCAGGCCGAGATTGCTTTGTTCGGCTTTGTTGTCGATGGCAGGCGCTGATGGGGCAAGGGTCTCAGTGGGCGTTTCGATTTTTTTCTTGGGCGTTTCAAACTGTTCTAATCCTAGTTCTTCAGGGCTGAGTTTGAGCGTCGCTTCGATGACAGCGGATTCTTGATTCTGCTTGCTTTTCTCAGCCTTTTTTAAGGCTTGCATTAACAAGCTCATGGAAGCGTCGCTTTCTGTTTTGCGCCCTCGGTTTTGGCCGGCGGCGGTTCGGAATAGGGTTCTTTGTTTAGCGGTGCGTCGTTGGGAAGCAAATAGCGATAATTTTTATAGTCGCCATTAATGCTGGCATCTTTCACGACTAAGGGACGCATGAAAATAACCAGTTCAGACTTGGTCATGGTTTCGTTGCGATAACTCAGGGCATTGCCAATTAAAGGTATTTTGCCCGCACCCGGGAGTTCGTCTTTGAGATTATTGCTGGAGTCTTGCATCAGGCCGCCCATGACGGCAATTTGCCCGCTACTGACTTTGAGTATCGATTCCATTTCCCGCGTTTGTATGACGGGAACGCTACTGACGACAGGCGTAGCCGCTTGCGCTAAGGCGGGATTGGGGTCTTGCACATAGCCGATGATGCGGGAAATACTTGGCCTGACATTGATCGTGACTTCTTCGCTTTCAGAAATTTGCGGGGTCACGCTCATGACGAAACCGACCGGCACCGTGTTTAAACTCGATGTGTAAGTGGTGAGCGCGGCACTACCCGCTGTGCCTTGTTGGGTGGTGGCGGTGATGGTGAAATAGACGCGGTTATCGACTACTTTGAGCAGCGCGGTTTGATTATTGAGCACACTGATTTTGGGGCTCGATAACACTTTCACTTTACCAAAACTTTCCAGTAGTTGAATCGTGGTTGAGATATTGCCTAAGGCGGTAAGTGGCTTTAAAAAATTAAAATTGAAAATGCCCTGACTGGCGTTGGGATTGATACCCGAAGGTAGGACTGCGCCGTTGCTTTGTCCAAAGCTGATATTGGGTCCTTCGTTTGCACTGGTGCGTAACGAGGACCAATTGATCCCTTGTTGATATTGATCGTTGAGCTGGACTTCGACTACCGTCGCCTCGATTAAGACTTGGCGTTTGGCGCTGGACATGACGAGGTCAAGGAACTCTTGAATTTTTTCATGTTGGCGTGCGGTGGCGCGTACTGCGATTAAGCCGGTTTCAGGATTTGCGATTACCGATGCAGCCTCTCGGTAACTAGGCGGACGTGGGGCTTGATTGGTGTCGGCATTTGCCTTGGTTCCGGTCGCGTTTGTAGTGATCGCGCTGCTTGCTTGCCCACCGTCGGGGAGTTGTTTATCGGTCTCGCGTAGGGTGTCTTTGATGTTTTCGATGAGGGTGGCCCAAAAGCGATTATTCGACAAATTCGATACTTGGGTCGTTGAATTATTATTGCCGCCATCACCACCACTACCGCTACCGCCAGTGGTCGAAATTTGAGTTGCAATACTCACGGTGCTACTGGTATCGCGAGAGACATTCACGTAGTCGATTTTGTAGTTGCGTAAGAAGGGAACATCGGGCATGACCACGAGATTGCTGCCGTTTAATTCAAATCGCATGTCGACTTGTTTGCTAATCCGTGACAGCAGTTGCGGCAAGCTTTGGTTGAGCGCATTTAAGGTGATTTCGCCCTCGATGCCGGGATGAATGTCGACATTGATTTTGGCATCCCGTGCCAAGGCAAAAAGCAGTGATTGCACCGGCACTTTATATACCGTGACGCTATAGGTTTCGACTTTATTCGCGGGCTTGGGTGGACTTAAGGTGATGCTTTGTTTCACCGTTTCTGGAATATTATCGCGAGTGACAGCGCTGTTTTGTAAATGCCCAGACGAGGGCGCAATGGCTTGTGTGCCACAGCCCATCAACAAACAACAACAGCAGGTTTGTGCGATTTTTTTCATAGCGATTTACCATAGTTGTGCACTGAGTACACGCTGCATTTCAGCTTTGAGCCCTTCTATCGTTCTTAATTGCGTATTTTGATTATTGTTCGCTTCGATTTCTTTATGCCTTTTCCAGGCTTTTTCACGCGTATCGAAACTGGAGTAGAGAATGCCCAGATGAGGTTTATCGCCGATCCGGGTTGGATACAAATACAAATGATCGAGGTCGAGTTGCTGGCTGGCTTTTTTAAGTTCCTGTTCGATTTTGATAGGATTGTCGAGACTGACTACGGTCAGTTGTAATGAGTAAAAATTGTCCGGAGTTTGATTGAGCCATTCTTTTGAGGGCGCTAATCTTTGTTGTATCAGCGGCAGCGTGCTACTGCTTTCTTCAAGCGCGGGTGGAGCGCTGAGCGCTGGGCTTGGGGTTAACTGAATTTCGGTTTCGGGTGTGGAGGAAACGCTACTTGCTTCGATGGGTTTGGGGCTGCTCGATTCATTAGTGCTGGCTGCTTGAATGTTTTTATTTGATGCGGGTGGTTCAGCTTCGATTAAACGCGTCGCTTGATTGGCACTGATGTGTTCGGCCAAGGGTAGCGGCTGAGCTGGCACTAGTTGGGCAGCTTGGCGCAATTGAAGCCAGCCCAGCGCAGCAGCAAGTGTAATGGTGCTCAGGGCTAGCGTCAGAAGTGCCCAATCTTTTTTCTGCAGACTTCTTTTGGGGGGCGTAAATTCACTGTCTAAAATCGCCGCCTTGATATGTTTGGCTTCGATTGCATGCGTGTTTTCTGAGAAGGCCGCTAATAGGGCTTTGTCCGCTAAAATATTTACTCGCCTAACGATACCTTCGGATACTTCGGCGAGTAATTTGATGGCGCGTCGGGTAAATAAATCAGGACCATGATAGCCCGCTGCGCGCATCCGAAACATTAGAAACTCGGGTATCAATGATGAGCTTAAGGGCGGTACTTTGAAGCTGTGTGTGATGCGCTCTTTGAGTTGACGCATGCGCGGCAGATTCAAATTTTCGTTGAGTTCAGGCTGACCGAATAAGACGATTTGCAATAGTTTATGGCGAGCCGTTTCGAGATTGGAAAAGAGACGGATTTCTTCTAGCGTTTCAAGCGGCATGGCTTGCGCTTCTTCCACCAGCAAAACAACTTGCCTTCCTTCAATATGTTTGCCAATCAAGTCGTGATGAAGTAGTCGTATGACTTCGTCTGGGCGTTTGCCACCTGTGGCAATTCCGAGTTCGCCCGCGATGGTGTACATGACTTCTTCACGGCTTAAACTGGGATTGACTAGATAGATGACTTCGACCGAGTCGGGCATCATGTTTTCTAACATGCGACAGAGCATGGTCTTGCCACTGCCCACTTCGCCGGTGACTTTAATAATGCCCTCACCATGCGTGACTGCATAGATCAAAGCCTGCAAAATATCCCCCCGCTTATTTCCCGAATAAAAAAATGCGGGATTTGGCGTGATGCTGAACGGCGATTGATTCAAGCCAAAATGGGAATGGTACATAGGCTTTGAGGTCTGTTGTCCAAGTCTTGATTATAAGCACATCTTTTGTCTTATATCGTTTGTGTCAGGCCGAAACTGAGGCTTTAGCAACACAATATTATTTCTTTAGTGAAATTTCCCACAAAAAACGAAGTTAGGCGTAAATTCATGCAAAATAGATGTTCTGCTGTCTATATTGGTGCATTTTTATCCAAAAGTTCATTTTGCGGTGAAATGCATGCAACTAGATCTGCACAATGATTGAGCAATTTCGGTGATTGACGGCAATTCTCTGAGGAGTTGACATGCTGAGTCTCTACGATCATTTTTTAGCCGGATTTCGTGCAAGTAAGCTTATTTTTTTAGTCGCTTGTGTACTGATATTAAATGCCTGTGGTGGCGGTGCTGGCAGCGTGGGTATCCCGACTGGCAAAGCGTTTTTTAGTAGCGCACCGACCAGCCTTAACATGGCAGCCACGACTACTGTGAGCTACACCTTAGGCGGTGGTACAGCACCTTACCAAGCCAGTTCGAGTAACACCAATGTGCTGAAAGTTGAAGTTAAAGGAAGCAGCTTTAGCTTGCAAAGTATGGTGGCAGGGACGGCACAAATTACGCTGTCCGATGCGGCGGGAGCGCAACTGACTTTAAGTGTGACGGTCGATCCAGGATCGACCCCGGTCAATTTATTTGTCACTGCTCCGCCGAATTTATCTTTAGCGGTCGGTAAAACCAATGCCTTTGTGATTGGCGGTGGTAAGCCCAGCTATCTCGCCACGAGTAGTAATACCGCGGTTGCAGTGGTCGGTATGAATGGCAATAGTTTTTTTATTTCAGGCTTGGCGGCAGGCTCCGCACAAATCGCAATTTTTGATAGTCAGGGCGACTCCACTTCGGTCAATGTGAGCGTGGGTACCGGCGGCTCGAATTTGGACTTATACATCGCTGCCGCAGCATCGATTACATCGGCGGTGGGCGAAGTCAATAATTTTGCCGTCGGCGGTGGCACCGCGCCGTATATTGTCAGTAGCAGTAACCTTGGGGTCGCGACGGCCAGTATTCTATCCAATACTTTGAAAGTCACTTCACTGGCCAAAGGATCGGCCTTGGTGAGCTTATTTGATGCCAACGGAAAATCAGTGAGCTTAACTGTTGACGTTTCCAACGGCGGCGTGGCGACTGCGCTTTTTGTTGCCGCACCTAGCGCAGTGAGCTTGGGTGTGGGGGTTAAAAATAGTTTTGCTGTCGGTGGCGGTGTCGCACCGTATAGCGTCACCAGTAGCAATATTGCGGTGGCAAGTGGGACTTTGTTGAACGGGCTGTTAACGATTACCGGCCTCAGTTCGGGTAGCGCTCAGATCTTGGTGTTTGATGCGCTCGGAAGTTCGGTACCGATCACACTTACTGTCGGCATTGGCAGTACCAGTATTCCGTTTTATACCACGGCGGGAAGTACGGTTAGCATGCCGGTGGCAGGTAGTGGCAGTTATAAAGTTGGCGGTGGTACGCCACCCTATGCCGCCACCAGTAGTAATTCGGCGATAGCGCAGCTTAGTTTGAGCGATACCAATTTAACCGTAACAGGTCTTGTCGCCGGAAGCGCACAGATTTCTGTTTTTGACGCTACGGGTACTTCCTTAAGTTTTAATGTCACCGTCAATGGTAGTGGTAGCACGCTCAGTTTATACACCACCGCAGGAAGTTCACTGACACTGCCTTTGAGTACCACACAAACTTATTTGGTGGGAGGTGGCACTGCGCCCTATGTGGTCACCAGTAACCATGTCGGTGTTGTGACCGCGACATTGACAGGAACAAGTTTAAGTTTGAGTAGTGTGGGTGCAGGCAATGCGCAGGTGAGTATTTTTGATGCGACGGGCGCATCAATTGGATTTAGCGTGACAGTTAATGCCGCCACGGGAACGCCACCGCTCTACACCAGCGCCGGTACTGCTGTCACGCCACCGCTCGCTTCTATCCAATCGTATTTGGTCGGTGGCGGTGTCGCGCCCTATGTGGCAAGTAGCAGTAATACGGGGGTCGTGACCGTGGGCTTGGTGGGCAGCTTTATTAGTATTAATGCGGTCGGCGCAGGTTCTGCGCTGGTTTCGATTTTTGATGCAACCGGAACCTCGGTCAGCTTCACCGTGACGATAGCCTCGAGTGGTAGCGTCACCCCGTTTTATACCAGCGCCAGTAGCTCACTCAATCTGCTCACCGGTAGCACCAGCACTTATACTTTGGGTGGCGGGACACCACCTTACATTACCTCCAGTAGTAGTCCTTCCACCGTGACTGCGAGTATTTCAGGTAGTGTGCTTAGCATCACGGGTGTGAGTGCGGGGACGGCGCAAGTGACGGTGTTAGATGCCAGCGGCTCGGCGATTACGCTTTCGGTGAGTGCGTCGCAAAGTGGCACCTCACCACTGAGTATTCAGCCTGATGGGGCAACGGGTAATGTTGGCGACGGCCTGAGATTTTTAGTGAGCGCCGGTACGCCACCCTATGCTGTGACGGCGGCCAATACCAATATCACGACGGTTTCGCCCGCCTCAGTGGCGACGAATGGGGGGAATTTTATTGCGACTTTGATTAATGCGGGAACCACGACGGTGACGATAGTCGATGCGCTGGGACAGAGTAAATCCTTGAATATCACCGCAAGTTTGCTCAGTACTTCGCTACGATTATCGCCGAGCGCTTTACTCGTGGGTGAGGACAGTACAACGTCGATTGCGCTCAATATTTATGGCGGCACCGCACCTTATCGTGCTTTTACCAGCGACCAAACGTTATCTTCAGTGAGTACCGCAGGGGCGGTGCTGACGATTGCCGTCGGTAGTACTACCAATCGCTGTATCAATCCGATTGACTCTAGCGGCGTGCGCGTGCCTTTTGGCACTTTTGATGTGACTATTACGGTGCTCGATAGTTTAGGCGCGTCCGCAACTACGGTGATGACGATTAAGGATAATGGTTTGGGTACCGGCGTTGTAGTAACTCAGCCTTCGCCCTTTGCGGCACCTTGCGGTTAGGGGCGAAGTGAGTGGCGAAAGCCCGGATACAATTGGACGCATAGAAATTTACTCTGCGTTTTTGTCGCTGTCAGTCGGTGCGGGTAAACGCAAGAGGGCTGTTTTTTCCTTGGGTTTGACGAAAGCTTTCACGCCGATGACGGCGAGAATAAAGATTTTAGTCGCGGTATGAAGGCAGAGGAAGGATCCGACGATCATCGCTAACAAACAGATTAATAATAAATGCGACCAAGATTTTTCTAAAGTCCATTCTTCAAAGCGAGCCCAGAATAAATTGGCGGCTTCTGCGCTGTCGGAAAAAAATTTTAATACAGAGTTTTCGTGTGTGGATTTCATGTTTAGCTCCTAGTTAGATGGATCGATGATCTCGTAAGTGACGCTTGCTTGAATTAAATCCTGCTTACTTGGAAACAGCTTAACAAGTGACTTGGCATAGCGCGAGGGCGATGCGATTAATTGCCCTTTTCCGTGCTTAGACGGTGATTTTATTGGATGAATGGCGTAACCGACGGGCGTTCGATTCGGAAAATTGGCTTAATTGACCTACAATGTCGGTTTTTCGCTGGCGCTTCTGGGACATGTTAAATTCAAAAATAAAATTGCTTCGTTCACAGCTGGCAGCGCGTCATGCCCTCTTCCTATGCGGAATGATGGTGTTCTTGGCGGCATGCAGCCCACGTTTTGATTGGCGTGAAGTACACAACCTAGAAGGGCATTTTGCGATACTTTTCCCTGCTAAGCCAGTGAGTCATAGCAAGGAGATACACTTAGGTGAGCAGAAATTCAAGATGAGCATGCAAGCTGCCGATGTAGAAGCTATCTATTTTGCGGTCGCATATGTCGATGTGCAAAGTGCGGGCTTAGCGCCGGAAGTTGTGGCAAGCGAACAAGACAAAGTGCTAGCAGCGATGAAACTGGGTATGCTCAACAACATTCACGGGCAATGGCAAGCGCAGCTACCCGCCTTTGTACCGAAACAAGTTGTCATGGCACGCGGGCAGTTGGAAAATGGACGAAAGCTTCTTTTGTTTGCGCGATTTATTCAGCATCAAGATCAAGTGGTACAAGTGGTGATGCTGGGCGAAGAAGCGCGTATGAAACCGGAAATTGTCGAGATGTTTTTTACTTCATTTCAACTCAAATAGATGATTCTTTTATGCCTGTATTGCTGACATTTCGATCAAAAGCGAGCGCCCAAATTTGCATGTATAAGACCCATATTGCGCCAGTACTAGCGCAATTTGGAAAGAGTACGGACCGCGGGGTGATTACTGCCGACGAATTGGAAAACGCGATTGCGCAGTTAGAAAAGCTAATGGAACAACATCGTCAAGCCGATCAAATGCTGAAGCAGGAAAATTTTGAAATCGACATTGAAGCGGTTGAAAATGAAACAGATAGCGCGCAAAAGTCGATCACGCCTAGCGTCCCATTTGCAACACGTATGTATCCTTTTATGAGCATGCTAAAACAAGCGCAAAATGCACATGCTGACATCGTTTGGGGTATCTAAAATGACGACTCACGTCGAGCAAACTGCAGAAATGTTTTTAGAAACCGCAGATGGTTTAACTTTGTTTGTGCGCGAGTGGGCCGCAAAAAAGGCGGTAAAGAATGCACCCGGCATTTTAATTGTGCATGGTCTTGGTGAGCATAGCGGGCGCTATGTACATGTGGCTCAATTTTTAAATGAAATGGGCTTCGTAGTGAGAACCTATGATCATCGTGGGCATGGGCAGTCCGGCGGCGGGCGTGGCGATATCAACACCAGCGATGCGATGTTGCGCGATATGCGTTTGGTGGTCAATGATTTCACCCAAACGCTTAAAGCGCCACCTTTGATTTTGGCGCATAGCATGGGCGGCTTATTTGCGACTCATTTTGTGTTGGCCGGTCTATCGCCGGTGCGTGGTCTCATACTGTCCTCGCCAGCCTTGACGGTCAAAGTCAGCCCTTTTCAAAGAATTTTGTTTGAACTCAGTAAGCGCTTAATACCCCATTTAGGGGTCGGACACGGTACGCGTGGCATTTATTTATCGCACGACATTGAAGTGGTGCGTGAGTATCAGAACGACCCGCTGGTCCATAATCGCATTAGCGCCAGTCTTTTTGCTGGCATGCTCAATTCTATGGCGTTTGTGCGCACTCATGCCAAGCAATTGCGGGTACCCTTGTTGTTGTTAGTGGCGGACGATGATGTGGTGGTCGATCCCCAAGGCAGCCGCGATTTTTTAGCGCAAGTTAATCATCACTTGAACGCAGCGAGTGTAAGCAGTCATTTTTATGCGGGCTTTTATCATGAAGTGATGAATGAAATTGACTCGGTCTGTGTGTTTGATGACATCCGCTCCTGGTTAGATGAAAAGAATTTTTTACCGTCCAATATCAACCTTTGAATTTAGATTAAACCTATGCAAGACTCCACGCGAAAAACCTTAAGCCGACCTAAATCAAGTCCCACTGCAAAACGCACGACAGCACCGAAAAACAGTGCAGCGCCACGACCCGAATTGCCTGTGTTGCCTGTATTGCCTGCGACTAGTGAAACCTTAGCGCTCAAAAACGACACGCTGGCCTTTAGTTTGCTTGGCGCAGCTTACGCTGTGAGCTATGTGCTCGATGGTGTGGCCTTGCCGCAAGCGCTTTCGCGGGTCTTCACCCAGCTTGATGCACCGCCGCAGGCGCGTGGCGCGATTCAGGACATTGCCTACCGGAGTATGCGTCAAGTGGGGCGCGCCGATGCCTTGATCAAATTGATGACTAGCAAAGCCCCCGAACCTGCCCTACTCTACAGTCTTTTGTGTTGTGCATTGAGTTTGCTATTAGTCGATACTGAACACGCGCCGTATGATGATTTCGTAGTGGTTGATCAGGCGGTGAATGCGGCTTCGGCTTCGCCGCATATGGTGTTTGCCAAAGGGATGGTCAATGCAGTTTTGCGTCGCTACTTGCGCGAAAAGACGCAATTACTCCCCGTCGCTTTAAAGCAAGTTGCCGCGCAATGGAATTATCCGCAATGGTGGGTTGATCAATGCAAATCGGCCTATCCCGAGCATTGGCAAGCTATTTTGAATACCGGCAATCTGCCGCCACCGATGACTTTGCGGGTGAATCAGCGACAAATTTCGGTACAGGACTATCTAGCGCAATTGGCTGAACAAGGTATCGAGGCGCATCAAATCGGTCCTTATGCGGTGTGTCTAGTGAAACCTAGGCCGGTAGCGCAAGTGCCCGGATTTGCCGAGGGCCTGGTGTCGGTGCAAGACCGTGCGGCGCAATTAGCGGCGCAGATTTTAGATGTGCAAGAGGGAATGAGCGTTTTAGATGCCTGTGCTGCGCCGGGCGGAAAGACCGGGCATATTTTGGAAATTGCTAACGTGGACTTATTGGCGATTGATATTGACGCCAAGCGACTCGATAAGATCCATGAAAATTTAGCCCGGCTTAAATTATTTGCCCAGATTCAGGAAGGCGATGCTAGTCGCACTCGGTGGTGGAAGCAGCAAATGTTTGATCGAATTGTGGCCGACGTGCCTTGTACTGCCTCGGGCGTAGTGCGACGGCATCCGGATATACGTTGGCTGCGGCGTAAAACCGATGCGGCGCAACTGGCGGCCACCTCGGCACGGATTTTGGATAATCTGTGGCGCATGTTAAAACCAGGTGGCAAATTACTTTTCGCTACCTGCTCCATCTGGCCGATAGAATCCGAGTTGCAGGCGCAAGCCTTTGCCGAACGTAATCAGGCGCTCAGACTGCCGGCACCTGGGCAATTGTTGCCTTCGTCGGAAATCCACAACGAACAAGATGGCTTGTTTTATGCGCTCTTTCAAAAACCCGAGGCATGAAACTTGTTTCAAGTTATGATGTCTTAATGCGTATAACGCAGAGCTAAATCAGGCATTCGACTATTTTAGTCCGAATTATTTTTCCCCCGCATTTCCGAACCAACTATGCACCACAATTTGATTCGATTATTTCGGAAGTGTTTATCGATAGGATTAACCACTCAGCGAAACGGGCGCGCGGCGGATCTGCGCTCTATTTCTGCATTTGTACAGCCTGTTCTAGTGGCCATGCTGAGCATTTTATTTTGCGCCTTCATGACCAGCGCGCAGGCCAATGAAGTTGAAGTGACGACTGCAAAATTGGAAGCCAGTGAAGAGGGTTATCGCGTCATGGTGGGTTTTGCTTTTGAGCTCAACAGCGAAATTCGTAGTGCGATTAACGATGGCATTTCAGTGTCTTTTACGGCCGAAGTCGAAGTGGATAGACCACGCCTTTTGTGGTTCGCCGAAAAAACCGTGCGCTCGAATCAAACCGTCAAAATTCAATACGACCTCTGGCGCCGGCAATATACAGCCTCAGTCAATGGCGGTATTAAACAGAGTTTTCCTAGCTTAGATGAAGCGCTTAATTTGGTAACTCGCCCACGCCGATGGTTGATCGGAGACAAAAAAAGTTTGAGTGTAGGCACGGTCTATAACGTCGCGGTGCGTTTGCGCTTGGACAGTACTCAGCTTTCGAAACCCATGTTAATTAAATCGCTCAGTAGCAGCGACTGGCGTCTCGCATCAGAGTGGAAACGGTTTAGCTTTAAGGCGGAAGACAAGTGATTAAATTTTTACGCCGAGGCTTGATCATCGGTAGCACCGTGATGGGTGTTTTATTGATTTTGCTGATGCTAGCATCCGACAATTCCAGTCGTTTTCAAACTTCATCAACCTGGTATCTTTCGCTGATTGCAGCCAATGTAATCGTCGCCGTTGTCCTATTTACGATGGTCGTCATTTTGGTTTGGCAGCTCTATCGACGGCATCAACGTCACGAATTCGGTTCGCGCATCATGACCCGATTGGTAACGCTCTTTGCCTTGGTCGGTATTTTGCCTAGCGCGGTGATTTTTTTCGTATCTGTGCAGTTTGTGACGGGCTCTATTGACTCCTGGTTTAGCGTCAATTTGGAGCCCTTCCTGCGTTCTGGTGTTGATCTGGGTAATACCGCTTTGGATTTTACGTTGAAAGATTTGGAGGGGAAGGCGCGCAGCATGGCCAGCCAGTTGGCTGACCCGTCCGAGGCGGCGGTCTTGCCGTTGCCGACTAGGTTGGGTCGATTGCGTGATCGTATGCAGATCAGGGAAGCGACTATCGTCAATCAAAAGGGGCGGCTGGTCGCTACTTCTAGCGCACATGCCGGGAATTTTTTACCCGAATTACCAACGCTGCAAATGCTAGGCGCAGTTCGGGCAGGTGGACGCTTTGCAGTACTCGATAGTCAGCATGATCATACCGGCGAAGACGCAGCGCAAAATTTGTTTACCGAGGCGCATAAGAATCCAAGCGAGTCTGGTAATGCACTTTTTTTACGCGTGATCGTGCCAGTTTCATCGACCGGTGTTGGCTCCTTATTTCAAAACGAAACCTTGTATTTGCAGTTGATTCAACCGATGCCCGAGCAGCTCGATTCACAAGTGAAAGTATTCACCAGCGCGCATGATGAATACCAAGAGCATAATCGGGCGCGCGGTGGTTTGAAAACCATGTATTTGGTGACTTTAATTCTGCTGCTTTTGCTGGCGATTTTTGGTGCGATTACGGCAGCATTCGTGATTTCAAGCGAGCTAGCTAGGCCACTTTTGCTCTTGGCCGAAGGGACCAAGGCGGTGGCGGAAGGTAATCTCTCGCCACGACCGATTACCACGACCGCCGATGAGTTGGGTAGCTTGACGCAGTCATTTAATATCATGACGCGGCAGTTATTTGATGCACGCTCTGCGGTGGAGCGCAATCGGAGTGAATTGGAAAACGCAAAGGCCTATCTGGAGTCTGTGTTAGCCAATATGTCGGCCGGTGTGATGGTACTCGATCAAAACGCCAGCCTAGTGACTTGTAATCATTCTGTCGAGCGTATTTTAGGACGCAATATTAGCGACAAGATTGGTTTAAGCTTGGCTTATATTGAGGGCATGCAGGAGTTTGCGGCTGCGATTAATCAGGCTTTCTCCGAGCAAAATGCGCAATCGGCCGGTGGTCTTGAGCAAGAACATTGGCAGCGTCAAATTGAAATACCGATTCTGGCGAAGACGGAACGAGATCATACTTTGCCCAGCGCGGTCGGCGCACAGGAGGACAAGGGACTGACCTTATTAGCGCGTGGCTCGCATTTGCCAGTTGCTTCCGGTATTGGTTATGTGGTGGTGTTCGATGACATCACCAATTTGATTTCCGCGCAGCGTTCGATCGCATGGGGCGAAGTGGCACGTCGCTTGGCGCATGAAATTAAAAATCCGCTGACACCGATTCAGCTTTCGGCAGAGCGTCTACAAATGAAGTTGGCCGATAAGCTCAGTGAATCGGATGCGTTAATACTGCACAAAAGCACCAGCACCATTGTCAATCAGGTGAGCTCGATGAAGCGTATGGTCGATGACTTCCGTGATTACGCGAAGATTCCGCAAGCGGTTCTGTCACGCATCAATTTAAGCGCCTTGATTGACGATGTACTGCATCTATATTTAGAAGGAGATGGTCGCGATATTATTCATCTGAATATGGCGCCCAATTTGCCTGCAATTATGGGCGACGCTACCCAGTTAAGGCAGGTCATCCATAATTTGCTACAGAACGCGCAGGATGCTGTCAATGAATTTCATAAGAGTGGGTCGGAACAAAAAGCCGATCATCAGCCACGTATTGATGTTGTTACCGAGGTGGTGCATTATACGAGTGCAGACCAGTCCGAAAAATTAGCGGTGCGTTTTAAGGTCATTGATAACGGACCTGGTTTCTCAAGCAAAATTTTAGCGAGAGTTTTTGAGCCTTATGCTACTTCGAAACCCAAGGGAACAGGTCTAGGATTGGCGATGGTGAAAAAAATTATAGATGAACACGGGGGGAAAATCGATATTCAAAACCGTAGTGATTCAAATGGTGCCAAAGTTTCGATTTTACTGTTAAAGTTAGCACCTTCAACAAATGATGGGATTGTCGATTAATTGACTTAGCCTTGCCGCTAGAGCGAGGTCGCTTTTAAGATCGCTTTGCCTTACACAATTACCTTCAGTACTGAAAGCTTCCTAGAGAGAAGAACAGTATATTTATTTGCGTTGCTTGTATTGGGATACATTTATGGCAAACATATTAGTCGTCGATGACGAAATGGGTATTCGGGAGTTACTCTCGGAAATTTTGGGCGACGAGGGACACGTCGTTCAATTAGCAGAAAACGCACAACAGGCGCGCGAAGCACGGATTCAAGCGCGACCGGATTTGGTGTTATTAGATATTTGGATGCCGGATACCGATGGCGTAACTTTACTCAAAGAATGGCAGCGCGACGGCTTATTGTCGATGCCTGTCATTATGATGTCAGGTCACGCCACCATTGATACGGCGGTTGAGGCAACACGCATTGGTGCGCTTAACTTCCTTGAAAAGCCGATCGCACTGCAAAAGCTGTTAAAAGCGGTGCAGCAAGGTTTAACTCGGAACATCGAGGTACCACGCGTGGTCGCGCCTACGCCGCGCTTGCATGCGATGGAAGCGCCTATGACTTCGGCACCGGCCGTTGCACAATACAATCCGAATGTCGTCAGTTATGAAAGCCGCGATTATGCGGTGTCCAATCATCATCTGCCGAATAATCAACTCAACTTTGGTAACCTCTCGTTTGATTTACCTTTACGTGAAGCACGGGATGCGTTCGAACGTATTTATTTCGAATACCATCTGCATCGTGAAGGTGGCAGCATGACGCGGGTGGCTGAAAAAACCGGATTGGAACGCACGCACTTGTATCGCAAGCTCAAACAATTAGGGGTCGAATCCATAAAGTATGGCAAGCGTGGCGAGTGAAGCAGCAAACTTAATCACACAACTGACACTGGTCGCTGGCGGCCAGAGCGCACAAAGAGAAGCCATCATTGCTGAAGAGATGGCTTCTCATCCCGCTGCTGTTTTACAAGCGGCGATTCTGGAGGGGCTGCCGAGTGGTGCCGCTAGTCTGGAGCCCAATGAACATCGTTTAATCGTCAGAATAGCGCCGGGTTGCCTGTGCTGTATCGGTCATTTGGCGCTTACTGTGAACCTACATCGCTTGTTACGCCATCGCCCACAACAGCTCTACATTGCGCTCAATGATCCCCAGCATTTGACACGATTGCGTGAGCAATTATGCGCACCCGAATACGCTGCCCATCTGCATTTATTGCGGGTGCATGCGCTTCCCTAGTCTTGCATTTTCATCGAGCTGATAAAACCAGATAACGCCTTGCGGTTTGATACCAGCTGATAGACCCAGCTAAGCAGTTTGAAGGATCGGCTAATTTGGCTCACATCGGTGCCTAGCTGTTGCCTTGCTTGGCTAGCGCGGGCGAGCAAATTTTGAAGTTGTTTTTGCTTAGCATTCATCGTAGGGTGCTCCTGGCTTATGGGTGTCGCGCCTAGACTCACCCGACAAGCTTGCGATATCCTCTCTTAACTCTTTGAGTGTGGCCGCCAGTAGCCGCGGTTTGTGCTGCATTTGATATCGCAAAAAAAAAGCGATCCCTAGGCTGAGTAAGGCAAATAATAGCGTCATACTCCACAGCGCGAGTTCGCGATGGCTCTCCCAAAAAATGATCAGTATGCCCAAGATGCCAAGCAGGATGGCGATGGCGCCACAGAAAAGAGCGACCAAGGCCCACACTACGAAGGAGGAAAAATACGCTAGCTCAATCTCGAGTTCAAGCGCCGCAATCTCAAGTCGCATCCTAAGCAAGGCCGCAAAGCCTGAGGCGCAGCGGCGTAGCGTGTCGGTTAGTGCCATGATTATTTACGCGCAATGAGTAGGCCTAAGATGACACCAACGCCCGCAGCGATACCCGCCGTCTTCCAGGGATTTTCCTTCACAAAGGAGTCGCTGGCCTGGATTGTCGACTTGCTCTTTTGAACGAGAATATCTTCTATCTTTAGAAATTCTTCTTTCGCATTTTTCAGTGTGTTTTCCAGCGCCTGCTTTGCGTTTTGGAATTCCTGATTCGTTTGCTGTTCTGCATTGTTCAGTAGAGCTTCGCTTGCGCTGAGCACCTGTTGCAACTCTTGCTTCAAATTGTTTTTGATTTGTTCTGCGGCAGTCATCATTTTCCCCTCAGGTATTTGCGATAAGAGCAGTCTAAAAGGAAAAAACAATTTGACCTTGCGCTGGCGCAAAACGGCCTCACAAATCCAAAATCCGCATTGCAGCGCATTGATGCGGAATAAACATTGCTCTCCTCACTAGAACAAATTTTTGCGCGGCTATCAAGTCCGCGCTGCGCGCTGCCGTAATTGTTCCCAAGAGAAACAAATTTTTGTTTTTTGAGCTAGCCAGCACTTATCTGGATATTTAGAGAGGAAAGTCCGTTTTCTCTGCAGTATTTCACTCATGAAAGGATGCGGAAAATGAACATTATCTACAATAGTGAGCAATACAGCGTCGTTGAATACGGTGTGGACGCTGATAACGAAGCCTTGCGTTTTGGCGGCTATGAGATTACGGATAAATCGGTGAGGCGTGAATGTTTCATCCGGGGGATACAGGCCGAGACCTTTCGGCATGACGTGCAAGAACTCATTTCAGGCGAACCCAGTATCGAGGAAATTGATGACTTTTTGGGTAGCTTTGACACTTATATGGGCTTGTCGATACTTTTGCATTAAGATTGTGCCAATGCAAAACCTAGGCGAAAAAAAACCCGCAATGTGAACACTGCGGGTTAAGTCCAAACCCTTAGGAGGTGTTGGAGGAGACAGGTGCAACTTTACTGCACTGCGCAATTTCCGTCTTCACCATTTTCGTATACCGGATATAAGCCCAGCGAATATCTTGTCATCAATTCTTAATTTTATGTCGCTATCGGCCTTAAGCGAAGTCGGGCGCTAAGGCATACCACAAAAAGTTTCTACTCTTATACCAGGCGTGTAGAATGGAGCACTATTTTTGTGGAGCTTGGTATGAAGATCGAACCGGAAATTCTACAATTTCAAACCCAGTTACAAAGCTTAAGGCGTGACATTCACGCTCATCCCGAACTGAGTTTTGAGGAATATCGCACCAGTGACTTGGTCGCCAATCAATTAAGCGCTTGGTCCATTCCCATCATACGTGGCCTAGGCGGAACAGGGGTGGTCGGCGTTTTAAAGTCGGGCAGCAGTGCGCGCGCGATAGGCTTAAGGGCGGATATGGATGCCCTGCCCATGCAAGAATTTAATCAATTTTCCCATACCTCGCAACATGCCGGAAAAATGCACGCATGTGGACATGATGGGCATGTCGCGATGTTGCTAGGCGCGGCACATCAGCTCGCACAGACCATGGATTTTGATGGTACGGTTTATTTTATTTTTCAGCCTGCCGAAGAAGGTGGTGGTGGTGCGGCACGGATGATCGCGGACGGCTTGTTCGAGAAATGTCCCATGGAGGCGGTGTTTGGCATGCACAACTGGCCGGGTTTGCCGGTCGGCAGTTTTGCCGTGCGCCATGGTGGCATGATGGCCTCTTCGAATGAATTTGAAGTGACGGTGTGCGGTAAAGGTGCGCACGCTGCGCAACCACAAAACGCAATTGACCCTATCATGATCGCCGTACAGATTGCGCAATCTTGGCAAACGATCGTCACGCGTAATCTCAATCCGCTTGATCCGGCCGTACTCTCGATTACACAAATTCACGCTGGTAGCGCGACCAACGTGATTCCTGACAGCGCTAGCCTGATCGGTACGGTGCGAACTTTCAGTCATAGCGCGCTCGACGTGCTGGAAAGTCGCATGGAAAAAATCGCACATAGCACCGCCGCAGCCTTTGATGCCAAGCTCGACTTTTCTTTTAAACGAAATTATCCACCTTTGGTCAATCACGAACAGGAAACCGAATTTGCGCTGGGTGTTTTGCGTAATCTGGTCGATTCATCACAAATTATTTTCCCAGTCGAGCCCACGATGGGTGCCGAAGATTTTGCCTTCATGCTGCAGGAAAAACCGGGCTGCTACATTTTTATTGGTAACGGTGAAGGCGATCATCGCAGTCAAGGGCATGGTTTGGGTCCCTGTAATTTGCATAATCCCAGTTACGATTTCAATGATGCTTTATTGCCTTTGGGGACGCAGTATTGGTGTAGTCTAGCGCGTCAATATTTGAATGGAGCTTGAGCATGGGTATGAGTACCTTGGTCAGAAACCTAGCCCTAGTGGCTGGTTTGTCTTTCCTCACGTCGACACTGGCGGCACAAGAAAATAAAATCGATGCGCCAAATGTCGTTGCAATCTCGCCAAGCTTAACGACTTCGGGGCAACCCACGGCTCAAGCTTTAGCGCATCTGAAAGAACAAGCTTACGAGGCGGTGATTTATCTCGCACCGCCTACAGTGTCGGATGCAGTCAAAGAAGAGTCCGTCCTGCTCGCCAAGCAAGGCATAGAATTCATCAATATTCCCATCGTTTTTAGTTCACCCAGTGAAGCCGATTTTCAAGAATTTGTCAGGCATATGCAGCGCCTTGGACAACGCAAAATATTGGTGCACTGCCAGATCAATATGCGGGCTTCTAGCATGGTGTTTTTGTACCGCAGTATTATCCTCAAAGACGCGCCCGATAAAGCCTACGAATCGGTGATACGGGTTTGGTCACCCCAAGGCGCTTGGCGTGAATTGATTACGGCGCAACTGCGCAAACATGAGATTGAGTTCAAGCCGTATTAGACCGAAGTTCTCTCTTCGCTCTTCCTGACAAATGTCACGCCAATAAAGTGGCAATTTACTCTTAAAAAAGATTTTGCGCTTAAGCATAATCACTCCACCGTTCACCCACCGATGGAGTTAATAATGAAGTCCACATCTGTTTTGAAATTTGCTTTCGGCTGTTTGAGTTTGATAGGCAGCCTGTACGCGCAGGCCGATCAATCCACTTACCTGATACAAAACGTTCGTGTTTTTGATGGCGAACATATCCTCAGCAAGCAACAAGTTTTGATCAAGCTCGGTAAGATTCAAGACTTGAACTTTAAGGGGAAAATTAGCGCAGATATGAAGTTAATTGAGGGACGCGGTCGTACCCTACTGCCCGGTTTGATGGATGCGCATGTCCATGCTTTTAAAGACCAAGATTTACCCTTGCTCTACGGTGTCACGACGCAAATTGATATGTTTAGCGCGGTTTCACAGATGCAGGAAATGAATAAGCGCATGGCACAGCACGATAATTTTCAAAACCCTGATTTGATTTCGGCCGGCACACTGGCCACAGCACCGGGTGGACATGGCACCGAATACGGCATGAAAATCGAAACTTTAACAGCACCCGATCAAGCGCAAGCATGGGTCGATAAGCGTATTGCTGAAGGCTCGCATTTCATTAAAATCGTGATGGAAAAAGGCGGTTCTTTCGGGCGTTTTAATACCCTTGATCTGGCCACCGTAAAAGCGCTGATTGATGCGGCCCATGCACGACATAAACTCGCTGTGGTGCATATTGGAAGTTACGAAGATGCCGTTGATGCTTTGGAAGCGGGTGCGGATGGCCTAGTTCATCTCTTCATCGGCAAAGATTTAAGTGAGGCGCAAATTAGCCGCTTTGTGCAGTTGGCGCGGGAAAAGAAAGCCTTTGTGATCCCCACCTTTAGTGTCTTGGAAAGCATGGCGGGCGTGAAGCCAAAAGAAGCGCAGCAAGACGTGAACCTGATGGCGCTATTGGATACGGCGCAGGCACAGATACTCAACGCCACTTACGGCAGCACTGAAAAAAGCGAATTGCTCAACGCACCCATGCGTTTGACGGCGGCTCTGGCCCAAGCGGGCGTGCCTATCCTAGCAGGAACGGATGCGGGTAATAACGGCACCCAGTTTGGTATTAGTCTGCAACATGAATTGGCGGTGCTGGTTAAGGCGGGGCTTACGCCTTTGGCGGCTTTGCGTGCGGCGACCGCGGCACCCGCACAGGCCTTTCATTTGGATGACAGAGGACGTATCGCTGTGGGGAAAAAAGCGGATTTACTCTTAGTCGAAGGTGAGCCAGACCACGATATTTTAGCGACTCGGCATATCGTCGAAATTTGGAAAGACGGCCATGCAGTTTCGCCCCTACGTGAAGAGAAATTGCAAAAAGTACGGGAACAAAAGCAAAAAAAATCAACGGGTGTGGCGCTTCCAGAAAACGGTCGCATCAGTGACTTTAGCGCCGACAAACTCGCCAGTCCCTTTGGTTCTGGGTGGATGATGTCGAGTGATAGTGTGGTCGGCGGCAAGTCGGATGTGCATTGGAGTTTGGCAGATCAAACGGAGCAAGGCGACCAAGCAATTTTGATTCAAGCAAAAGTGCGCAGTGGCTTTTCTTTTCCTTGGGCGGGTCTGGCATTTTACGCCGGGGTTCAGCCTATGCAAACGGCAGACCTGAGTGCGGCAAACACCCTCAAATTTAAAGTAAAAGGAGATGGCAAAAATTATCGTGTTGCGATCAATGTTGAAGGCTCGTATATCCCACTCATGCAGACTTTTAATACGACCGATCAGTGGCAAGAAGTGAGCATTCCCTTTGCACGCTTTAGTGGAATGGACCCGCGTTTGATTACCGTGATCGCGTTTAATGCGGGACCAGAAGAGGGTGATTATGCATTTCAAATTGCCGATGTGCGTTTGCTGAAAGAATAGGTTCTGCGGCTCGTACCGACATAAAAACCACTCAACACAGAGGCACAGAGACACTGAGGAAAAACGAGAGAAGTGCGTATTGGTCTTGGGTTTCTCTGTGTCTCTGCTGGCAGCATGGTGCTGCTCAATGTTGAGCGGTTTTGGGTTCTAGCTATCTCGATAGAAGTGAAATTCCCGTTTATACTTGAGGCTGAGTTAGCCAACAATAGTCAGAAAAAAGACATAAATGATGCAATTGATTAAGCAAATGATGCAGGCATCTTGGCTACCTTCACGTTATGGTAAGGCACCTTATTTTTGGCTCATGTCCTTCGTGATGTTCGCGTGGAAGTATTACTATTTACCGCCCAGCACGCTTGAATTGTCGCTCTTGGCTTTGAGCTTTTTGTTTTTCATCCCACTGTATTTGTACAGCTTTTGGGTGCACGACTGGCGGGCTTTTTTATGTATCGCGATCACCTGTGCTTTGGGTTTGGTGTGGGCCAATTACAATTATGGGAGTTCAAGTTTCATCATCTTTGCGGCGACTATGTGCGCGCGTTTTCCCAATCAAAAGCAGGCCTATTGGAGTTTTTTGGCCGTATTCGCTGCGGTCATTGTAGGCGCTGTTCTTTTTCATTTCGAAACCTTTTTTTGGGTGCCCGCCTTAATTTTTAGTGTGCCCAGTAGTGTCGGTGCTTTGATGGCGGAAAATGCTGCGCGTGCCAATCAGAAATTATTTCGCAAGCAGGAAGAAATCGAACATCTCGCTTCACTCGCCGAACGGGAACGGATTGCGCGCGACTTGCATGATTTGCTGGGGCATACTTTGTCCGTCATCACGCTCAAGGCGGAATTGGCGCGCAAATTGTTTGAGCGCGATCACGAGGCCTGCCGCAAGGAAATTAGCGAGATAGAGCAAACAGCGCGCGAGGCTTTGGCTCAAGTGCGGTCGGCAGTCTTGGGTTATCGTGACACGGGATTGGTGTATGAATTAAGAAATGCGCACAATACGCTTGAGACTGCGCGCGTAGAATTCTTGAGTGAACTTGAAATTGAAAAATTACCACCTGCAATCGAAAATGTCCTCGCCTTGGCATTGCGAGAAGCCATTACCAATATCATTCGACATTCGCAAGCAACCCGTTGTGAAGTGTCGATTATTGCCCAAGAAAATAATGTGCGTTTGCGAATTGCAGACAATGGTTTCCCGCAGCATTTGGACAAGGCATTGAGCCTACGTAAAGGAAATGGCCTCAGCGGTATGAATGAAAGAGTGAGCGCCCTACATGGAAACTTTAATGTACATATTGATGGAGGAGTTGTGATTGAAATTGAACTTCCCCTGCCCCTTAGTGCAAAGGTGGCGTGATGATCAAAATATTGATAGCTGAAGATCAGATGATGGTATCGGGGGCTTTGGCAGCATTGCTAAAGCTGGAAGGTGATATTGAGGTTTTAGCGCTGACAAGAAATGGCAAAGAGGCCTTGGAATTTGTCCAAAGTAATGCGGTCGATGTGCTCATTACTGACATTGAAATGCCGATTATGACTGGGCTAGAGTTGGCGGCCGCAATTAGCGAAAAACAGCTAGCGTGTAAGCTGATTGTGCTCACGACTTTTGCCCGTAGCGGCTATTTGCGACGCGCCTTGGCCTGCGGCGTTCGCGGTTACATGCTCAAGGACGCGCCAGCGGAAGAATTGGCCAAAGCGATACGCACAGTCCACGCCGGTGGGCGCGCCATTGCGCCGGAATTAGCACTGGAAAGTTGGAGCGGACAACAAGATCCCTTGAGCGAACGAGAACGTCAGGTTTTGCGTCTTGCGGGAACCGGTTCTAGTGGTGCGGAGATCGCAAAGATCATGCATTTATCGGAGGGTACGGTGCGTAATTATTTGTCCGAAGCGATTAGTAAGTTGAATGCAAAAAATCGCGTCGAAGCTTTTCGTTTAGCGCGTGATCAGGGGTGGTTATGATATCTACTGCGCTTGAATTGCGTTTAGTCGCTCAGGATGACGCGCCGGAATTGCTCGCCTTTGAAAATCGTAATCGGACGTTTTTTGAGTCTTGGGTCAATGCGCGTCCGGCAGAATTTTATTCCGAAGCAGGCGTGGCATTGGCGATAGCGCATGCGCAAAAAATGGCGGCGCAAGACCAAGCTTATCAATACTTGGTTCGCGATGCGAGTGGCTTGATCGGTCGGGTTAATTTAACGCAAGTAAAACGCGAACACTATCAAGCCGCGACTTTGGGTTATCGCGTCGGGCAGGAAATGAATGGTAAAGGGTATGCCAAGGCGATGGTTGCAGCGGCATTGCAAAGGGCGTTCGGTGAGCATCACTTGGCACGGATAGAGGCCACAGCGCGTCCAGAAAATCTCGCTTCCGCACATGTTTTACGGGCAAATGGGTTTACTCAATTCGGCCATTCTAAGCGTTGTTTTACGCTGCATGGTGTTTGCTATGACTTACTGTATTTTGAGGCGCATGCGCGGTAAATTTTGCAGATTTCTGTCATGTAAATGGCAAAAAAAACGGCTCAAATACTTGAGCCGTTTTTTGTTCACGTCAGGTTCTCAAAGTATCATTGAGTAAAGAGCTTCATAATTTGTGAGCCGAAAAAGTAGCCTATCGTCGCTAGGAAAATAAATACAGCGACGATTCTTTGTATTTGAATTTTCTTGGCGGCTTCCACATTTGATTCTTTCCCTAGCAAGCTATTGTGGCGAGCGAAACCAAAATAAGCGCTTAGACCTAGCAAGGCCCAGATACAGAAATACTTAATGGTTGGGTCCCAGCCTAAGCTGATGAACAGGAGTGCGCAACCAGCTAAAGCCAAGGGACCTACTACCCAGACGAATGGTGTTTTGAAAGGACGCGCGCGGTTCGGTTGTGTTAGGCGCAAAATCATCACACCCAGTGCGACTATGAAGAAAGCGAACAAGGTACCTGAATTTGAAATATCCGCTAACACGCTCACTGGAAATACCGCCGAGAAGATTGCTACGACCACGCCAGTGACGATGGTGACTACGTGCGGTGTGTGGAAACGTGGATGCACTTTAGTGAATGCTTCGGGCATCATACCGTCGCGTGCCATCGTGAACAAAATACGGGTTTGACCGAAGATCATCATCAAAATGACCGAAGGCAAGGCCATAATGGCGGCAATACCGACTAAGTCGCCAATGCGGGCATAACCTAATTTACGCAGGATGAAAGCCAGTGGCTCTTTAGACTGGGATAATTCGCCACCAGGTTGTGCGCCAACTGAGCCGACTGCAGCGTAAGCGACCAATAGGTAGAACACGGTACAAATAGCCAGAGAACCGATCAAGCCTATCGGCAAATTACGATTGGGGTTTTTGGTTTCTTCAGCCGCAGTGGAGACAGCATCAAAGCCAACGTAGGCAAAAAAGATCGAAGCGGAGGCGCCGAGCACACCCACACCGGACAAAGGCGTACCCCAACCATTGGGCAACATAGGCTCAAAGTTTTTGGCATCTACCGCAGGGAAAGCTAAAAATACGAAGGCAGTTAATGCGATGATTTTGATAATCACTAAAACTGCCGTGACTTTCGCACTCTTAGAAGTACCAATTACCAATAGACCGGTGACGACCAGCGAAATCACAAAGGCAATCAGATTAAATGCACCGTGGGCTATGACACCGTCAGTACCGGTAATGGTATCCATTGGACCGGCTGTCAAAGCCAAGGGCAGCCCCAAGTGATTTGCGCTCAAAAAACCATTGGCATAACCAGCCCAACCGACCGCAACTGCACCGGCCGCAATGGCGTATTCCAAGATCAAAGCCCAGCCCACCATCCAAGCGATCAATTCGCCCAGTACAGCGTAGGAATAAGTGTAAGCGGAGCCTGAAACAGGCACCATCGCAGCGATTTCAGCGTAGATGAGTGCTGTCAGGGCGCAGACAAAGCCGGCGATGATGAAGCTATACATCATGCCTGGGCCGGCTTTATTTGCCGCAACCGAAGTCAAGACGAAAATACCGGTACCGATAATGGCGCCGACACCCAACATCATTAGGTCAAACCAGCCGAGCTGACGTTTGAGCCCTTTCTTTTCCGCTGACTCTAAAATCTGGTCTAGCGATTTCACACGATCAAAAAACATGGCGTTTCCTTCAGGCAATTACATATAAGTAGAACAGCGTTCGCGCCCGGTGAAGCCAAGCTGAAATTCTTGCTGCAGTTATTCCGAAGGCTAAGGATAAGTGCAGTGTGAATTAGCCAGGACTTCCCAGACACATTCTTGTAGTTCTCGTTGATCTTTTATTCCACTTTGGCTTACGCTTCCCTAGCCAAAGCAGGTCTATTTTGTCGAACCTGCGTAACATAAGCGATTTATAACTATGGAGTAAAGGGAAAAAAGCGAAAACTACGTTTTTAAGGCAAATTTTTCGCACTGCATAGCAGCAAACTTGTCTATGTGGTATAGCAGTATCGTGACCGAGTGTGTCGCTCAACTTACGAACGGTCATCACCTTTGATTACACTTGGATTACAATCGACTCATGCTGAGAACGTTCTAATCCGAACAATAGGATCGTACTATGAATCATATGATGAAATTTCCCCGCACCCAAATGCGTTTTCTAGCGGGAATGTGCGCGCTCTTCTTTCTTACTGCGACAGGTGTGCAGGCACAAACTAGCGCCCCATCTACACCCCCTGTCACCGAAAAAGCGAAAGCGGCGCGTCCTGCGCTCAGCAAGCAAAACAAAGCCTTGTTGTACGAACTCAAAAGTGAGGATAAGAACGCGCCAGTGGCCTACTTATTTGCGTCCATCCATATCGCTAAGCGCGATTTTTATCCTCTGCCAGCCGTAGTGCGTAGTGCCTACAAGAAGAGTCAGGTTTTGGTAGTGGAAACCGATGTTTCAGATGAGGCGATGAATAAAAAAATGGTCAATGCCTTGAGCTATGCCGCCCCCGATCATTTGCAAGCCCATGTGCAAGCGGCAACCTGGGAAACACTACAAGCCATGACCGGACCGATGCTGGAGCAATTCCAACCCTACAAGCCAGCGATGGTGGCGATGGGCTTAACCGTGAGCGTCGGTATGCAGCAAGGCTACGAGCCAGAACAAGGTCTCGATTTACATTATCTTCGGCAAGCGAAAGTAGATCACAAAATGGTGGTCGAACTGGAAGGCGCGGCCTTTCAGGGCGAAGCGATTTCGCAGTTAAGCGACGAACAAGGTGATGCCATGCTTGCCAGTACCCTTGCTTCGTTTAAGCAAGGCACGATGGCAGAGGAACTCAATCGCATGGCTGAGGCTTGGCGTGCGGGCGATGCGCGTCAACTTGAACAGCTTTTTCAAACGGCGCGTGCACGGGATGCGGGGTCGGAAAAACTCTATCAGTTATTGATGGATCAACGCCATCCACAAGAGGCGGAAAAAATTTCAGACTTGATGAAACAGGGCAAGCGTCTTTTCATCGTCATGAGCGCGGCCCATTTGCAGGGTGAAGAAAGTCTGCTTAATCATCTGCGTAAGCGCAAAATTCAAGTGAAGACGATGCAATGAAGGATATGTTTCAGGAACACCCCTGGGTCAGTTTGGAAAACCCGATGGAGGTTGAAGCTTGGATGGCTTTGAACGATCAAGAGTTACAAAGTGTATTCGGGCAAAACGGAACACCGGCAAAACCGGCGACGATGGGAATGGAGCACACGCAAGGGCAAGGCCTATGCTTTCACTTGCTACATGGCGGTTACATCTACTTACATACCAATCACGAGGGTGATGTACTATTAGATGTCGAGGAGGAGGCGGCTTGGGTTGTGCCTTTGATCGTCGCGGCCACGCGTCATACCGCACCGCGTGGTCATTATTGGTTATTGCCAGGGGATCGCTTGGTAGCCTTGATTTTGGGTTTGAATTCTTTGATCAAAAGTAGTCGTTTGGTGCAGTCGCATGATTTTCGGCCACAACGGTATTTGGAGCGTGGCAGTTTCGCGTAAGCCTCAAGTCGAATAGAACGGGAGACGGCAATGCAAAATTATCTCAAGACCCTCATTAGGGGCGTGGTAGGCGGGTTCGCAATAGCGAGTTTATTTGCCTGCGGTGGCGGGGGCGATGTGCCGCAGCGCGCCGCCATGAGCCCCGCCCCGCCCAGCCTTAGCGCTTTAAGTTCTGCACCGACCAATCCAGTAGCGACTTTTTCTGGACCTCGCACCAATTATACGATTACCCGCACTAGCACTGGATTTTCGGTCAAAGACAATGTCGGTTCGGGTGGGACAGTGACGCTAGTATCGCAAACCTCTGCACAATTTACTGATATGTCGGTCAATTTAGTGGTTGGCGATAAATCCAAAACCATCCCAGCGGATCGATTGAAATCCTTGGTTGAACTCTATATCGCCTTCTTTAATCGCGTGCCTGATGGCGACGGTATGGCGTATTGGATTGATCAAATAAAAGCCGGCATGACGAACGAAGATTTATCGCGCAATTTTTATGCTGCGGCACTTTTGTTCCCTGATCAGACTCACTATACGGCCAGTATGAGTAATGCCGACTTCATTCGTATCATTTACAAAAACGTTTTAGGACGCGATGAAGTAGATCAGGGTGGCATGGATTATTGGACCAATTCCCTCGTGACAGGCTCAGCGACCCGTGGAACCTTAATCAATACTATCATTGGTAGTGCGCACACTTTCAAGGGCGATGCTGAACTAGGTTGGGTCGCCGATTTGTTGGACAATAAGGTCGAGGTTGGCATGTATTTCTCTGTGCAGCAAGGCCTGAGCTACCCGACTAATGAAATTTCCATTACGGAAGGGATGAAGATCGCAGCTAAAGTTACGCCCACTGATACCAGTGCGGCCAAAGCGCTGGTGTTGGTGAGTGCCAGCGATCGCTTGTTGGACTTGAGCGCCAGTGTCAGTACACCGGCTTTTGATAAAGTACAGGCCATCGTGAACGCCAAATGTATCGAATGCCATTCGGCTACGCGTGCTGAAAATCGAATTGCCTTACATACCGCAGCGCTGATACGCTTAAATGCGCAACCGCTTTATATCGTCACCGTCGTGCAACGATCAATGCCACAAAATGGTAGCCTAACAGAGCAGCAAATAGCGGATATTTCGGCATGGTTTAAGAGCGGTGCGCAGTAAGTAGATGGCATCGCTCAAACTGAAAAAAGCCTGCGCTGGAATTGCCTTGCTGAGTGCATTGATTTTACTTGCGACTTTGCCGGCAAACGCAGGGCAAATTGCGCCAGCGCAGCCACGTTCTTTGGCCTTTGAATTAGCCCAAATACCGAGCTCGGCGCTGCCGAATTTGTCGTCTAATTCAAAGGAAAAAATCAGCTTAAAGCAGTTGCAGGGTTATGTCGTGTATGTCGATTTTTGGGCGTCGTGGTGCGGCCCCTGTCGTCAGTCTTTCCCCTTCATGAATCAGATGCAGCAAAAGTATCATGAGGTGGGTTTGCGTATCGTGGCGATCAATCTTGATCAGGATTTTAAAGACGCGCAGAGCTTTTTAAAAAAGAATCCTGCGCAATTTTTATTGGCGATGGATCCCGAAGGAAGGACTCCCGCCCAGTATGAAGTGAAGGGTATGCCCAGTAGTTATTTAATCGGCCGTGATGGGCAACTCATTTCCATACACGTCGGCTTTAAGCTTGAAGATAGAAGTGACATTGAGAGTCAAATACGAGTAGCGCTGGGTCTGGCTGCGCAAAAATAAAAAGGACATGAGATGAAAAATAAATGGTATGTGATGTTGACCGTGAGTTTGCTGAGCGTGCTGAGTCTGCTCAGTGGGTGCGCAGAAATGGGACAGGTAAAGCCTTGGGAAAAAAATTATCTAGCCAAAGCCGAGATGCGTTTTGATCAGGATAAATTACAAGCCAAAAATACCGAGCATATTTATACCAGTAAAGAGGCAGCGTCCGGCGGTACAGGTGTAGGTGGAGGTGGCTGTGGTTGCAACTAAACTCAACACTGAGGGCGCAAACTTAAGGCAATTACTTATTTCAACCGCTGTAGCACTGGGCAGCGCCGCCGTGCTTACGCCCGCGCAGGCCGAGCAAGCGCCGGACAAAGCGGAAATGAGTTTTAAATTACTGCGTTACCGCGAGCATCAGCCAAGCCTAGAGCGGGTGGCGGTGAATTCGCCCAGTTTTGCATTGACGGTGCCGATTGCGGGTGTTTGGAGTTTAGACACCACCGCCGTTACCGATCAAGTATCCGGCGCTTCACCACGGTATCACACGGTTGTTTCCAGCGCTTCAAAAATGAGCGATCTACGGCACGCGGCGGACCTTAAACTTACCCGCTACTATGACAGGATGAAGTGGTCGGTCGGGGCTTCTTTTTCCAATGAACACGATTATGATTCTAAGGCACTGTCTTTGGAAGCGAGCTTTTCGTCCGAAGACAATAATCGAACCTGGAATTTCGGGTTGGGCGCATCGAGTGACAAAATAAGTGCCACCGGGCGCAATGTACACGAGACTCGGCACGGCAATGATTTTATGCTGGGCGTGTCGCAGGTCTTAACGCCGCAAGATCTTGCGCAAATGACTTGGACTCATACTGAAGGGCGGGGCTATTTTTCCGACCCGTATAAGTCGCTCGATATTCGACCGCGTGAACGTAAGCAAGACGCTTGGCTACTACGTCACAACCATTATTTCGCACAAGCGCAAGGCACGCTACGTTTAAGCTACCGCTACTACAGCGATAGCTTCGCGATTCGCGCCCATACCGTCGGTGTCGAGTATGCGCAAGCGCTGGGCGACAGTTGGGTGTTAACGCCCTCTTTGCGTCTGTATTCGCAAACCGCAGCGGATTTTTATTTTGATCCACGCTACACGTTTTTGTATATCCCTGTCGGCTATGAAGTCGGTGGCTCGCAATTTGTAAGTGAGGATCAAAGGCTCTCCGCTTTTGGAGCGCGTACACTCGGATTTAAGCTGAGCAAAATTTTAGATGAACATTGGCAATTTGATGTCAAGCTTGAGCGTTATCAGCAGCGCAGCGATTGGGCTTGGTCAGGGCGTTCGGCCTTGTCCTTGGCGCCACTCGATGCGGCCATTTTGCAAGTGGGATTGCGCTATCGGTTCTAGCAGCTTCGCGGGCTCAGCGCATGCAAATTTTTCAAATTCCTTTTCAAGCGATGGCCAGTCCCTGTGCTATCCATTTGGCTGCCGAAAGTCTGGTCCAAGCACAGGCCGCGGCGGCACAGGCCATCGCGGAAGTACAGCGCATAGAGCGTAAATATTCGCGCTACCGCGAGGATAGTCTACTGGCGAACTTGCACCGTTGCGCAGGTCGTGTGGCCTTGGCGATCGATAGCGAAACTTCGGATTTATTGGACTACGCGGATTTGCTTTTTCAAGCGAGCGACGGCTTGTTTGATATCAGCTCTGGCATCTTAGGTCGTGCTTGGAATTTTAAACAAGCGACGCGACCAGAACCAAAGTATCTAGCCCAACTTTTGGCCTGCGTGGGCTGGCAGCGCATAGAACGAACCAAGACGGAAATTTATTTGCCGCAAGCTGGAATGGAAATTGATTTCGGTGGCTTCGGCAAGGAATATGCAGCCGATCGTGCGGCGACCGTATTAGCTGAACTAGGCGTGCAATCAGCACTGATTGACTTAGCGGGGGACTTGCGAATATTGGGGGGCAGACCGGATGGTCTTGCCTGGCAAATCGGTATTCAACATCCGCGTCCGCAAAAGGAGCCGAATGAACTGATGGCGAGTATACCGGTGTTTTCGGGAGCGCTGACCACCAGTGGCGATTACGAACGTTTTATCGAAATAGAGGGGCAGCGCTACTGTCATATTTTGAATCCAAAGACTGGTTATCCGGTTTCCTATTGGCGTTCGGTGAGTGTGTTAGCACCAGTTGCTTTGGCAGCGGGTTCGTATGCCACCATCGCGATGCTAAAAGAAGCGCAAGGCCAAACTTTCCTCGAGGAGAGTGGCCTTGCTTACCTAGCGATGGATCACACGGGAAGTATCTATCGCCGTGAATGTCAGTCATGACATCTTAATCGTCGCGACCATGTCTGACGACACCATTTTGATCGATAGTCACTTGACGTGAGCCATTTTTGATCGTTGAAGTTTCGCCGCTACCATTGGCTTTAACATTGACCCTGGCTTCGCCAGGACCATTGACCTTGACGGAGGCCAATTCCAGCAATAAGGAACTCGCTTCCAAATTACCCGAGCCGTTTAAGGTCGCGTTCAATTTTTTTGCGCTACCATGAAAATTCAAATCGCCAGGTCCGTCAGCGGTGACATCAATCTTAGCAACATCGGAAAAATCGCCATCCACATCACCTGAACCAGAGACATCGAGCACGACTTCGCCTTTGGCGATTTTAAAGCTAATATCGGCTGGACCCGAATTACGAATGTCGGCTGATTCAACGCGCAGACGTGAAGCATCAAATCCACCTGAGCCACTGGCACGTACCCGCAGATTTTTGGTCTCACCAACCAAGGTAGCTTCCCCTGGCCCGGACAAAACTAAATTGGTGGTCTCAGCGGAAATTTCATCCACCGACAAATCGCCGGAACCGGACATATCTGCATCCAAATTTTTCGTCACACCGCGTAAGCTGGCGCACCCTGGACCCGAGATCGTGATCTTAGTGGACTCGGTATGCATTTTGGCGACATTGAGATCGCCACTGCCACTTAAATGCGCGCTGAAGGCGGTGTTAATTTCACCAAGTTCGGTATCACCAGGGCCGCTCAAATCGAGTTTTGCTGTCATGATTGTTAGCTGACGTAAATTACTGTCACCGCTTCCGCTGCTATGTAGTTCCACTTCCTTGCTAGTGCCGCTGACACTTAAATCGCCAGGGCCTTCGTTCGTTAATTCCAGTTTCTCATTATTGATTTGGCGTAGGCGCAGATCGCCGCTGCCGGAATTGCTAGCCTTGGACAGGCTCGCTACACTAATCGTGATCGTGGTCGGGCGATTACCCCAGGAAAAGTGGAAATTACTATTTCTGCGTTTATTGCGGACAATCAGTTTGCCACCTTCAACACTGGTTTCGACCTCTTTCACAAAATTATCATCTCCTTCGACCATCACGCCGGATTTGCCATCGACGTTGACGATGACATCGAATGGGGATTCATTGATGACGTTATCGAAGGTGGCTAGTTTTCTTTCTTCGCTGATTACGTGGCCGCTGCCGGGAATGCCATCGTCCTTAATGTGAATTTCACAGGCACTCAAGCTAGCAAGTGCAAGCATGACCGCCGCCGTGATGCCTAAGATTTTAAAATTTGATTGCAACATGTCCGCCTCCGGTGTGTTTATGATTGGTTACAGGGTGTAAAAGATTTTTGATGTTTGCAGTGTAAAGTAAGCCTTTGCTTCCTGCATAGGCGAAGCGACAGAATGCAAAATCGACCGACTCAAGCGCAAAAAAGCGGTGGGATGGCTTAAAATGCTTAGAATTGAATATGAAAAGCGCCTGATATTAAACTATGGAAAAGTATACTTTACGAAGCAAAGATGGGGCTTATGCCGAAATTTTGACCCAGGGCGCACACCTATGTCACTGGCGCACTGCCCAGGGGAAAACGCCCATTTTTTTGAGCAGTCGGTCAGAAATGCGTGAAGCTGCCGCGGTTAGAGGTGGGGTTCCCGTGATTTTCCCGCAATTTTCCGATCATGGGCCCCTTCCCAAGCATGGTTTTGCGCGTACTGCACTTTGGCGGTTTTGTGAAATGCGTGAGACACCAGAAGGCCTCGCACAAGCGCGTTTTGAATTGCGCGAATCCTTGGCGACACTCAGGATTTGGCCGCATGTTTTCCGCGCTGAAATCTTGTTTAGTATCGTCGGTGAATATCTGCAAATGGATTTGACGGTCGACAATGCTGGCGATGGTGCCCTGCAATTTTGCTGTGCCTTGCATACCTATTTGCAAGTCGAAGAGATAGCGCAGACCACGATAGAGGGGCTCGCTGGCCTAAGCTATCGTGATACGGTGCTTGGTTTTACAGCTGTGCAAGCGGTAGAGGCTTTGAAAATAGAAACTGAAATCGACAGGATTTATGCGGCCATTACCGACCCGATTCTCGTGCAATGCGGCGGGCAAAAACTACAAGTGAGCCAAAGCGGTTTTTCGGATGCCGTGATCTGGAATCCGGGCACCGAAAAAGCAGCACAAATGGCGGATATGGAGGCGCAAGGTGAGCAGCGCATGCTCTGCGTTGAGGCCGCTGCGATTAATCAAGCGATTGTTTTGGCACCCGGCGCTACTTGGACTGGAACGCAAAAATTGTTCGCTTAAGTTTTTTGTCCTACTGCGGTGTGGAGTCTCTTCATCAAATCTTTGTGCAATTGGTGATTGTGTTTATTCCAGTGTTTTTGCATTTGCTTGATTTGACTAATTTGATTTTCTGCCGTTGCCTGCTCATTATTTTCCAGCGCCCAAATAGCCAATTCAACCCGCGCTTCTACGCTGCCAAATTGTTCCACTACGCTCATGAGTTCGGCGCGCGCTTGCATCGTTAGTTTTTGCGCTGAATAGGCACGCGCAAACAAGAGGCCAATATTTTCTTTACGAAAGTCGGGTTTAGCCTGACGCAAACGCACTAACAAATCGAGTGCCGCCTGACTATGTCCATCTTCCAGACGCGCTTGTGCCGCGCCCATCAAGATTTCTGGCTCGTTGGCAAAAGGCCCGGTTAGGCAAGCTTCGTACTGCACCGCGGCAGCATGTGCCTGTCCAGCCGCTAACAAGGCAGCGGCTAAACGCATTTGGTTTTGCGCCGAGGGGGTCATGTCGAAAGCCTGTTGTGCTTCACGCAGTTCGCGACCGGGATCCAAACTCTTCATGGCGGCCGCCGCGAGTTTGCGGGTACCGCCGGGTAGGCGGCTGGAAGGCAAATAAATCGCAAAAAAATACACCACGCTACCTAGCAGTGGAAACATAAATAAAATCATTAGCCAATACATTTCTCGCCCCGTGCGAACCACGTGTACGGCGAAAAATAGGGCGATGAAAATGTGTAGACTGGCTCCGATGTAGGGCATGTGATTTCTCTGCTTGCTTAGTTGTTTGTTGAGTTGTTTGTTGACATTAAGCGCCGTATTCTACACGCAAAACCTAAGTCGCCATTTTCCTATTTAAATTGGTATTGCATACTCAAATACATAAAGCGACCACGCGGATC
>JAHFQV010000005.1:50398-69172 GCA_023259175.1 Oxalobacteraceae bacterium
AGTTGTTTGTTGAGTTGTTTGTTGACATTAAGCGCCGTATTCTACACGCAAAACCTAAGTCGCCATTTTCCTATTTAAATTGGTATTGCATACTCAAATACATAAAGCGACCACGCGGATCGGTGTAGCTTGGATCATAGCCAGAAATGAAAAAATTGGCTTGATTCGAAAATGGCGGTGGCGTGTTCAGTAGGTTTTGTACACCGAGTCGTAGATTGAGATTTTTGCTCAGGGCGTAAGCGGCAGAGAAATCCCAGATTGAGTAAGCCTTCACTCTATTGGCCGAGACTATGCTACCGTCGTCGAGGTTGATGGCCGAATTTTGATCGGTGTAGCCCGAGAAATAGCTATTGCCGAGGCTGGTGCTCCAAGCGCCTTGTTCCCAATCGAGGCTGAAATGATGGCGCCAGCGTTGCACTACGCCGTCGGTGACAAATTTACCTAGATTGCTGACATAGCTATCGCCCGGGTTGGTTTGGATTTTTGAGTCTAGCATCCAGGTACCGAGCAGGCGCGCGCTCCATTTTCCCCAGTCGGTTTTAAGTGAGTGCATCTCCATCGCTAGATCAAATCCGCGGGCTTGCTGCGCGCCGCGATTTTCTTTGTGCAGTTCGATGTAATCGATGTCGCCGCTGTCTGTCCTATGCACTAAATTGCCGTACTTGGCTAAGTTGCCGAGAATAACGTCGTCGCCAATTTCGCTGATGAGATTGCTGCGTTCAATGTTCCAATAGTCGAGGCTGAGTGTCCATAGACGGCTAGGTTCGAAAATCGTACCCAAGGTGTATTGTTTGCTGCGTTCGGGTTTGAGATTTGGGTTGCTATAACGCCGCGTTGCCCAATTGTCGGCGCACACGGAAAGGTCGTTGTCATTGGCCGCGCAACTGACGGGATCGGGTAAGGTTGCGGTGTTGCTGTAGACAGTGGGACGATATAAGTCGGAAAGCGAGGGCGCGCGAAATCCACTGCCAACTGAAGCGCGAAATAGCAGCGCTTTATTCGGTTGATAGCGTAAGCCGATTTTGGGGCTGTTCGCGCCGCCGACACCTTGATAATCGTCGTGGCGTAGCGCAAATTGCATTTCTACGGTTTTGCTAAAAGGCGCGAGTATTTCGCTATAAATGCCTGCGACACGACGGCTATCGTCCGTGCCGCGACCGCCTTCGGGTGCGGCATCGTTGTTGATATTATCGCTCATCAGTAAAGCCGAGGGCGTGAAAAGGGCGCGTTCGTGACGGAGCTCACCACCGACCGCAATGGCCATGTCGCCGCCTTCTAAACGCATTAAACTGCGCGAGCCTTTGAAGTCTAAGCTACTCATCGTACCGCGTGCATGTCGGACTTCGTCATTGACTTGTATTTGATTGAGTAAACTCAGGCCAGCAGCGCTGGAGGGACCAAAGGGATTGATGCGGCCATCGGCAATGCCAGCCAATAATTGGTCGCGTAACAAATAGCCGTGGGTGTCGCGGTCACGTACCGTATTGACGCTGTAATTAAAGCCAAAATCATAGTCCCAAGCACCCAGCACGCCATTCACCCCCATGACGAAACGTTGTCCTTCGCTGCTTAATTCGCTGGTGCGATTCCCGGCTTCTTTTAAGCGCATGCGTACCGTGATTTCACCGGGTACATCGTCGTCCACGAGGCTATCTAAGCCGGTGTTAGCTAATTGCGGTATGCGTTTGAAATCGAGGGTGCCAGTGACCCGCGCAGAGGAGCCAACATAGTAAGATTTGGCCTGACTCCAACTTGCTTCGGCATACATTTGCGTATCCGAATTAAGTTGAAAAACAGCGCGACTTAAGGCGCTCACTTTTTCTGTTTTGGGATAAAGTTCGGTGTCGCCCATGTAGTCATAGGTACAGGCATCGACACCGCCAGTACCGGCGGGCAGATACAAATTGGCGCGTGGTTTGCAATCGGGAACCGCGAAATTGATGGTGCGATTTTCGATGACTTTGCCATTGATTTTAAAACCTTGATCGCGCAAGTAGTCGCGCTGATTTCCGCTTAAGCGGATATTGGCAGGATCGGTAAAGCCTGACAATAAGTGACCTAGTCTTTGTGGAATTTGTAGGTCGGGAATGAATTTTCTTTGCGAGGTATAAAGGCCGCCGGTATGCTGCGCATCCATGACGGCAAATACATTGTAGCCATCTTTGCGCAAATCACCGATGCCACCACCTAGCGTAAAGCTGCGTTTTTCCGCGCCGCCTTCTTTGGTTCTGCCGATGTATAAACTGGCATCGCCCCCTTGAAAATCTTTGCGTGTGATGAAGTTGATGACGCCGCCGATTGCATCCGTGCCATACAAAGCCGAAGCGCCGTCGAGCAAAATTTCAACGCGCTCGATGGCTGCGGCCGGGATATTATTCAAATCAACCCCCGCATCGTCGCCCGGTGAAGCGAAATTAGCCATGCGCCGACCATTGAGTAAAACCAAGGTTGAGGAACTTCCCAAGCCGCGTAAATTGGCGGAATTAAAACCACGCTGATCACCCCCGACGTTGATGCTGATGCCATCACTTAAGCCACCGACATTGGCAGCGACTTTTGCCATCAATTCAGAGGCCGTGGTTGCGCCTGATTTTAGAATGTCGTCATGGCTAATGACCTGCACTGGCAAGGCTGATTCGGTATCGACTCGTTTGATCGCCGAGCCAGTGACTTCGATGCGGGAAATCGATTTGGCGGGATCGCTATCTTGTGCCTGTGCTTGTAGTTGCATAAGCGCGCTGACTAAGAAAAGTGCAAGCGTGCGGCGTTGAAAGTGGACTTGGTTCGCTGCTTTATTGCTGAGGTAGGTGTGCATAATCAATTCGAGTTAGAGGGGCAAAGTCTTACGATTAGAAAGGCGATCATTGAGTAAAGTTCAAACAGCATGAAAAGTAATCAAGATTGTGACTGAAAATCAATTTTTATGCATGATACTGTGGTAAGAAAACCTGTGTATGCTTAGGAAAAACGGGGCCAAAGGCGGTCTTCTAACCGGTATCGTCTAAAATAGGCCGTCGTCCCTTGGGGTCGGGAAACCAATTTTTGGAGTTTTATATGAAGCAAGCGGTCAAGCAATTCAAGCAAATCGGATTCACAAAAAAATGTCTGCTGGTCGGTACGGCCCTGTTTGCCGCTGGTTTTACACTGTGCGCACAGAGTGCCGATGTCGTGATCACCGCCAGTAAAATGCTGGACGTGCGGACTGGCAAAATGCTGGATCAACCCGAGATTGTGGTACACGATGGCCGCATCGTAAGCATCACCAGCTTGGGCTATAACACGGGCTCGAAAGCGACGACTAAGGCTAGTAAAGACGCGACTCTTCTCGACTATCCTGGCATGACTTTGCTCCCGGGCTTGATTGACATGCATGTGCATTTGGATGCTGACCCGACCTACGGAGGTTATACCAATTTGCAGTTTGGTGATCGGTTCTGGTCTGTGCTCACAGTGCCGCACGCGCTGCGCACACTTGAAGCTGGTTTTACCACGGTGCGTAATGTCGGTGCGGATGCGTGGAATGATGTGGGTTTGCGCCATGCCATAGAAGAAGGCAAAGTACCGGGGCCAAGGGTGGTCACGGCGGCTTACTCCTTTGGTGCGACCGGTGGGCATTGCGATTCGACTTTCTTCCCGCCTTCCATGAATCAGCAAAGTCCGTTTAATGCCGATAGTCCAGAAGAAGGCCGAAAGCGGGTGCGCGAATTGCGTAAATACGGCGCGCAAGTGATCAAAATTTGCGCGACGGGGGGTGTTTTCTCGCACAACACCGAGCCGGGTCAACAGCAAATGAGTTTAGTCGAAATGAAAGCGATTGCCGAGGAAGCACATCAATGGGGTTTGCGCGTGGCTGCTCATGCGCACGGCACGTCTGGGATTAAGGATGCGATACGCGCTGGGATCGACACCATAGAACATGCGAGTTTGATCGACGATGAAGGCATCGCTTTGGCGAAAAAATACGGTGCTTGGTTGTCGATGGATATTTACAATACCGATTACACGCAGGCTGAGGGAAAGAAGAACGGCGTGCTGGAAGACAATCTGCGCAAAGATCGTGAAATCGGCGATCTACAACGGGAAAATTTTCGTCGCGCCCATGCAGCGGGTGTCAAAATGGTCTATGGAACCGATGCAGGAATTTATCCCCACGGTGACAACGCCAAACAGCTAGCAACCATGGTGCGTTATGGGATGAGCCCTTTGCAGGCAATACAGTCAGCCACACTCAATGCCTCTGAAGCCTTGTCGAGTAAGGACGTGGGTGTGCTCGAAGTTGGGCGTTTTGCCGACATCATCGGCGTGGTCGGCGATCCTACGCGCGAGGTGCGCTTGCTCGAAAATGTCCCATTAGTGATAAAAAATGGCGATCTTGTTAAGAAAGATACCGTACATTAGTAGGGCAGCATCGAATTTTTGTACCGTATTAGAACAACTTGAGGAAACTCTAATACGGCACAAAAAAGCTGTTGTTAACCAACCAAATTTCGTTCAAAAAGCGATTTAAAGATTGCCGCCTTAATTGCTTTGGCGCATGATCTATACTAATCTGGATTATAGGAACTGATCCGTATCAAGTATTCTCACACTGTTCCTATTGACTGGTTTGCTGTTGCAGACAGGTCATTCTCAAGTTATACAGCAGGTCTTTTTCAAATGTAAGTTGTCAGAGCGGATTGCGGGTCTATTGGCGAGTCAATCCGAGTTCACGAGCCTACAGTTTTTCGCGGGTCAAAAATTGCGGAAATCTCGATAGCCTGTGTTATGCATATCTGGATTTCGTTGAAAGGTTGATCATGAATAGCTTCCTCCTCCTCATTCGCCAACTCTCGATTAAGCTACGCTTGAGCATTTTGGCCATTGTGACTTTGCTCGCAGTGGTGATTTGTGCTGCGGTCGGTTTGACCAGCGCGACCAAGCTCGGCGATATTAGTGGTCGCGTCTTTGTCGCAAAAGATGTGGTCGCCGATATTTTACCGCCACCTATGTATTTGATTGAGATGCGATTGGTGATATCGCGCATGTTCGAAAAGAATCTTGATCCTGCGGGTGCAAAAAAAGAGGTCGAACGACTTGAGGGTGAGTATGAAGCTCGCGTTGATTATTGGACAAAAGGGCCACCCTATGGATTAGAAAAATATTTGTTTGGTGTTCAACATACCGAGGCGAGAAAATTTATTGAAGCCGCCAAGTCAGTGACTGCGAAAGCGCTCGCCGCGGGCGGGGTCGATGGTTTGACTGAAGATTTAGTCAAGCTCAATACGGTCTATGAAGCCCATAGGAAAGGGGTCGACGTGACGGTCACTGAGGGGAATAAGTTCGCTGGTGAGCAGATCGAACAATTTGATAAGGTCATTTTGCAAAGTCGAGTTTGGATCATTAGTTCATTTGCTTTCGCATTCTTAATGGTGACGATTTCATTTATTTTTGTCGTTCGCTCCATTACCGGCCCCTTGGATCAATCGGTTGAAACCATACGCCGCGTCGCCGCAGGGGATTTGAGTCAGATGGGGGACATAGAAGGACGCGATGAAATAACCAATATGTCCGAAGCGATCAATGAAATGCAGACTTCGCTGACCTCCGTCGTTGCTAGGGTGCGTGAAGGCTCAGAAACGGTCGCGACGGCCAGCGGCGAAATCGCCCAAGGCAATATGGATTTATCTTCGCGCACTGAAAGTCAAGCCGGCACATTGGAAGAAACAGCGGCCTCGATGGAAGAGCTTAACGCCACCGTCAAACAAAATGCGGATAGCGCCAAACAAGCCAATCAATTGGCGCATAGCGCGACTAGCGTTGCGGTCAGGGGCGGTGAAGTGGTCGGGCAGGTGGTTGAAACCATGCGCGGCATCAGTGAGAGTTCGAAAAAAATCAGCGACATTATTAGTGTGATCGATGGTATCGCTTTTCAAACAAATATTCTGGCCTTGAATGCGGCAGTTGAAGCAGCGCGTGCCGGTGAGCAAGGACGTGGCTTTGCCGTGGTGGCGAGTGAAGTGCGTTCCTTGGCCGGACGTAGCGCGGAAGCCGCTAAAGAAATCAAGAATTTGATCAATGCCAGTGTCGATCGAGTGGAACAAGGCAATGCCTTGGTCAATCAAGCTGGCGGCATTATGACTGAGGTGGTCAGTAGTATCAATCGCGTGACGACCATCGTCGGCGAGATCGCAAATGCCAGTTCAGAACAAGCTACGGGGGTATCGCAAGTGGGTATCGCGGTGGTGCAAATGGATCAAACCACACAACAAAATTCCGCCTTGGTCGAAGAGATGGCGGCGGCGACGGCCAGCTTAAGCGAGCAGGCAAATAATTTGGTGGACGTAGTCAAAATGTTTAAGCTAGCGTCAACGGACTCGAGTTCCATGAGCCCTGGTTTGCGGGTCTTATCGATGTCGCGTTTGAAGTGAGACTAAGCTGCGCATCTGTTTTCTAAGCGCTTGTCGTTTCTAGGTTCAAGTTAGATCCAAGCGAGGTTTTCCAAGTAGGCGGAAAACCTCGCTTTATTTTTGCCGAACTTGACTGGCAATCTTATGCGCGAATTCCTCGAATTGCTCTACCGGTAGCGGTTTACTATACAAATAGCCTTGGTAGGCGTGGCAGCCCTGTTGCTCAAGAAATTGCTGCTGCGCTAAAGTTTCCACGCCTTCGGCAATCACCTGTAAGCCCAAACTTTCCGCCAGTACGATCACCATTTTGGAAATCGCGGCATCGTTAGGGTCTATCAAAATATCCCGTACAAAACTTTGATCGATTTTAAGCTGGTCTAAGGGTAGCCGTTTGAGGTAGGAAAGCGAGGAATAACCGGTGCCAAAATCATCAAGCGAAAAGCCGACCCCGCGCGCTTTAAGTTTGCTCATTTTTAAAATCACGTCTTCGATATTGGAAATCGAAAATCCCTCGGTTAATTCCAGCTTCAAACGATATGGATTGGCACCCGTCATTTCCAAAACACCGAGCACCTGTTCAACGAAATTCTTCTGATGAAATTGACTCGGACTAACATTGACGGCGATACTCAGATTGGCCAATTCGGGTTGGTCTGCCCAAGTCGCTAAGCGAGTCGCGGCGGTGTGCAGCACCCAATAACCTAGAATACTGATGAGGCCGGTTTCCTCAGAAAGTGGGATGAATTCAGCGGGTGACACAGCACCTCGCTTGGGGTGCTTCCAACGAATTAAAACCTCCGCACCCATCAATTTTCCGTCATCCTTTAACTGAGCCTGATAGTGTAGATGGAACTGATCTTTAAGCATCGCATCGCGTAAATCTTCTTCCAACTCGGCGCGTTGCGCGACCAAAATCTGAATTTTAGGGTCAAAGAATCGCAAAGTATTGCGTCCAGCAGACTTGGCCTGATACATCGCAAGATCGGCCCGTTTAAGTGGCTCGGAAATATGTTCGCTCTTGTCGCCAAACAGGGTAATGCCTATGCTAGGCGAGCTGTGGTGTTCTGTTGTGCCGAGTGCGTAGGCCTGATTTAATTCTAGCAAAATTTTGTGGGCGACCACCTCGGCTTGCGTCCCCGCTTCGAGGCTGTGCTGATCCAAATTTTCTAGCATCACAACAAATTCATCACCCCCTAAACGCGCCACCGTATCGCTTTCACGAGTACAGTGCAATAAGCGTTGCGCAACCTGCTGTAACAGCAAGTCGCCCTGATCGTGTCCCAAAGTGTCATTGAGTGTTTTGAAGTTATCGAGGTCGATAAAGAGTAAAGCCCCTTGCCGTACATGACGGTTACACGCCGCCATGGCTTGCTCTAATCTATCCATCAACAGGCGACGGTTAGGAAGACCCGTGAGTGCGTCATAAAAAGCTAAATGTCTGATCTCATCTTCGGCTTTTTTGCGCAGGGTAATATCATTGAATGTGCCGACAAAATGAGTGATGTGTCCGTCCTCATTTTTGACGCTGGAAATATTCATGTAAGCGGGAAATTCATGAGCATTCTTCTTGAGGGCTAAAATTTCTCCCTGCCATGAGCCACGTTCTGCGATGCTTTGCGCGATGCGTTCCAAGGTTTCGTTTTCTTTCAGTTGCCGACTTAAAATGGGCAGGCGTTGATGGAGCAATTCATCGATCGTGTAATCGGTCATCGTATTGCAAGAATGATTGACCCGTAAAATTTCCCAGTCTGCATCGGTAACAAACATGCCCTCCTGTGATTCAAAGGCGGTCGCCGCGATCCTTTGTGACTCGGCATGGCGTTTGCGTTCGGTGACATCGCGCCATGCGACATACACAGCAGCCTTCGCATCGAAGTCGATTAAAACCCCTTGCGCCACCACATCGATGACGACTTGGTCTAAGCGTACAAATTGAACTTCATATACGGTATCTTTGCCACGGTGATCGTTGATGTTACGAACCCTGTCTTTGAAAATAGCGTGAAAGTTCGGATGTAAAATGGCCGCGATAGGTAGGCCGATAAGCTCCTCGGCCGATCTTGCCGCCAGCATGCGAATTGCTGAGGCGTTGACGTAAGTTACGCGTCCGTCTCGGTGGACATTGATGCCCTCGGGCGACCATTCAACGAGGGTGCGATGTCGTTCTTCGCTGGCATACAAAGCCGCCTCTACCCGCTTGCGCTCGGAAATATCCCGCACCGTGCCTTGAATTAAGTGCTGACCATCTAATTCGACGCGATTTAAAATGACCTCCGCGTTAAAGAGTTGTCCGGTATCGAGTCGGCGGTGTAACCATTCGAAGGCATGGTGTCCTTGCTCCTGCGCGATTTGTATGCGTTCATTGGCAGCGTCAATGGAAGCTTGGCCGTTCGCCTGATGTGTAGGCGAGAGATCACTAGGGTGGTGGCGCAATAAATCACTGCGTTCTTTAGCGCCAAATAAGATGACAGCCGCTGGGTTGCAATCAATGATGGTTTGCGCAGCCAAAACACAAACAGCGATTGGGGCAGAATTAAATAAAGTCAGATGCCTAGCCTCGCTGCGCTCGAGTTCTCGGGTGCGCGCTTGCACGATGTTTTCTAGATTTTTTTGCGTGTGCTCAATCGCGTCGGCCATTTGGTTGAAGGCGGTAGACAAAATAGCGATTTCAGAGGAAGGTCCTCGTAACGTTTGCGCTCTGACAGTAAGTTTTCCTTGCCCTAGTTGGGTGGCGATTTCGGTCAAATTTTGTAATGGACGGGTGAGTCGGCGTGTCGTAAACCAGACCATGCAAAGTGCTGCGATGCTGACCCATCCAGCGATCAACATCAATACTTGCGTGTTGTTTGCCGACCCGGAAAGGATGCGTTCTTGCGGTGTCAGCGTTAGCATATGCCAGACTCGATTCGAGTCGATATTGACTGTGCGTCGAACCGCAAAAAAATCCCGCCCTTGTCCATCTGTGACTGCACTCACCATTCCTTCTTTTTGTGCGCTAATTTTTTTCATTAGTTGGGGATCGAGACGAAAGGCTTTTTCTTGTGGTGTCTGTAGAAACTGGTTCATCGGCACCTGATCGTCCACCAGCAGTAAATTAATTTCGTCAGCATCGAGACGATGAAAATTTTGTTCGAAGTGTTCTTTGTAAAACGCTTGAAGATTGAGCAGGCCGATTAATTGCACGGTGTTTTTTTCGGCGCTTCGAGCGACCATAGCCGGGTCAGGTAGCGCGAGGGTGATGGCTAGTCTTGGGCTTTCCGCGGGTTGGGAAGGGTCGTGCCAAGGAATGACATCTTGCTTATTGAGCGCGGAAAAACGGCGCGTCAATTCGGTGAATGCGGCGAATTCGGTGAAATATGCGGATGGGGCGGTTTGATTTTTAAGTTCGTTCGCCGCTAAAAATTTTTTCTGTGCGGTATCGACCAGAAAGATATTTGAAAAGCGATTTGGATGGGCGATTTGTAATTGTGCATAAGCATGAGCCAAAGCCGCTTGCGCAGCGCTTGGGTCTTGCTGCAGCCATTTTTCTGGATGCGTGGTTTCGGCAAATAAAAATAGATCGCCCCGTCGCTCCTGTAATTCGGCAAGGAGTAGATTTTTTTCCAGTTCGGAGCGTAGCGATAAGAGATTGAGGGAGGCATCAATACTTTGATTGCGCGGCCCTCGTATGCCCAAAGCGGGAACGCCGAAATAGGCCACTAAAAAAACAACAGCTAACGACGCGACCAACAAGGCAGCGAAGTAAGCGGTGAGGCGGTTAGTAAATGATGTCAACATAAATCCTCATCGCTGGGATAGGACCGCAGCCGGTCCTATGGGATATGAAGTCGTTGAAAATCTGGCTTAAAACTGCGCGTCTCTAGTTTATAGCAACTTATCCTCGTCTCAAGCCCAAAACTGAGTCTTTAATGCTTGATGTTGCTCAGCTCTGAGGCGTGGTCCAAATTGGCTAACCACCTGTGCCGCGGCAGCACAGGCAAATTCGCCCGCACGGGTTTCGCTTTCGCCTTGGCATAGGCTGTACAGAAAAGCGCCAGCAAACATATCGCCCGCGCCGTTGCTATCGATGGCCTGTACTTTAGGTGCGGCGACTGTAATGAAGCTTTGTCCGTCAAAAATCAAAGCGCCTTGCGCGCCACAGGTGATGGCAAAACGTTTGGCGTAAGCACGTAAGGCCAAACAGGCCGTGTCGAGGTCTTGGGTTTGGGTGAACGCCAAGGCTTCATCCTGATTACAAAATAATAGATCGACCCCATTGCCTATGATATCGAGTAAGCCGTCTCTAAAAAACTGCGCCATTGCCGGATCGGATAAAGAAATTGCGATTTTTGCGCCGTATTGTTCCGCGTGCTGTTTAAGTGTAATCGCCGCTTGTTTGCCGCTAGGTGAGGTGACCAAATAGCCTTCAATGTAGACAAATTGCGCCGCTTGAGCAGCTGCGAGGTCCAGCTCGGCTTCGCTCAAATGGGCGCTGATGCCCAAATAGGTATTCATGGTGCGTTCGGCGTCGGGGGTAATCAAGACTAGACATTTACCGGTAATCCCATTTTCCTTAGTCTGATCGCTTGCAGTGTTGACCTTGGCGGCGGCTAGATCACCCAGATAAAAATGACCGTTCTCGTCGTTGGCGACTTTGCAGGAAAAGAAATTCTGACAACCGAAATAGCTTGCTGCAATGATGGTATTGGCCGCCGATCCACCACTGGCCCGCTTGGAACGGGTCAGGTGTTCATGTAATTGGGCGATCAAATAAGTTTGACGCTCTTCATCGACCAAACTCATCACCGATTTGGCGATGGATAGACGCGTGAGATCGGCATCACTTAAAGTAATTTCGGTATCGACTAGGGCTGCACCGATGCCGTAAATATCATATTTTTTTTCTTGGGATGTGAGCATGAATTTTTTGATGATGATAGGAAAGAAGTTGTTCGATTATGACTTGTGTTGGCCGTCTTCGTAAAGCACTATGAAAGTCATCGCGTAGTTGGATAGTTTGGTGGGACAGTTTAGTGGGATAATCCGGGCTTACCTTCATTTCGTATTTCATCATGACCATTCTCCTCTGTACGCTTAACGCTCGCTATGCCCATGCTTCCTTGGGTTTGCGTTACCTTTATGCGAATATGGGGGCGCTGCAAGAGCAGACCCATTTGCAAGAATTTGTCATTGGCGCTAAAACGACGGACTTAGTGGAACGCATTTTGGCGTGGCAAAAGCCGGGCGAAAAATTGATATTGGGCTTGGGCGTGTATATTTGGAATGTCGAAGAAAGCACGCGCTTAGTGGCTGTTTTAAAGCGCGTCGCGCCCGAGGTGTGTATTGTTTTGGGTGGCCCGGAAGTGTCTTATGAAACAGCCGAGCAAAGCATCGTTCAATTGGCGAACTACGTGATTACCGGTTGGGGCGATGTGAGCTTTCCTGCTTTGTGTCAGCAGATTTTATCGGGTCCACAGCCTTTGATGAAAATTCACGCTGGCGTGCAAGCGCCCTTGGCCGATTTGCAGCTTCCTTACGCCCATTACAGCGATGACGATATTGCGCACCGTACCCTGTATGTGGAAGCTTCGCGCGGCTGTCCTTTTAAATGTGAGTTTTGTTTATCGGCGCTCGACAAAACGGCCTGGCCTTTCGAGATAGATGGTTTCTTAGTTGAGATGGAAAGGCTCTATGCAAGGGGGGCGCGCCTGTTTAAATTTGTCGATAGAACGTTTAATCTCAATATCAAAACCAGTTTGAAAATCATGCAGTTTTTTCTCGATAAGCTGGCGGCGCATCCCGATGATCCCGTGTTTGCGCATTTTGAAGTTGTGCCCGATCATTTGCCTGACGCTCTAAAAGCAGGCATACAACAATTTCCGGCAGGGAGTTTGCAATTTGAAATCGGCATTCAGAGTTTTAATCCTGAAGTGCAAACGCGCATTAGCCGCAAACAAAATAATGAAAAGGCGGCTGAAAATATTGCTTGGCTGGTGCGCCATTCAGCAGCCCATTTGCATGTGGATTTAATCGCCGGATTACCGGGTGAAACGATGGTGAGTTTTGCGGCCGGGTTTAATCAATTGTGGGCCCTGCAGCCGCATGAAATTCAGTTTGGTATTTTGAAGCGCTTGCGTGGCACACCGATTATTCGTCATACCGAAGAATGGGAGATGCGTTTTGATCCCTACCCCCCATATACGATTTTAGCGAATCGTGATCTGCCGTATGCGCAAATGCAGCGTTTGCAAAGGTTTGCCCGCTATTGGGATTTGATCGCTAATTCGGGTCGTTTTGCCCATACTCTGCAGACCATTTTGGCACAAGACCCATTCCAGAACTTTATGGATTTGTCAGATTGGATTTTTGCCGAAACCGATGCCACGCATCGCATTGCCTTAGATCGCCTCGCCAACTTGGTAGGACGTTGGTTGATCGCTGAACGCCAGATGGAGCCTGATGCCGTTAGACTGATGTTAGGGAAAGATTACGCTGGCGATGCTAAGCACAAGCAGAGCGCGGAAGTTTTGCCCCTGCCCGCGGCTCAGGGCAAGACGCTGCTAAAAAGGCAGCAAAGGCAACAAAGGCATTTGCAGGCCTAGACCCGTATTTTCAACAAGCAGAAAACGCATTTCTTTGTGCTTAGGCATGTGATTTTGCGTGTGGTTTTGCGGCAATATTTTTTCGCGGAAAAGCGTGCGCATTAGGGCTTTCTGGGATAATGAGTCATCACGAACTCGCGAAGAACGTCTATGCTGCGATTTTTCCGTGTTGCCGATTTAACTTTGCTTATCCAGAGCGCCGTAAACCGACGAGCGTTGGGGCTGGGTTTGTGCTATTTCTTGTTCGGCAAAATAGGGCTTGCCCTCGCCTTTATACCACCTAGCGTAACTTTAATCTGGCTTCCAAGCGGAATCGCCGTGGCGGCACTCATACGCTGGGGTGGCGGCATGAGTTTGGCGATTTTTCTGGGTGCTTTCCTTCTTAATTTGTCGACCCAAATCGGCGTATTGACCGCGCTAGAAATCGCCGCGGGCAATACCTTAGCTGCGCTGGCGACTTGGTGGATTTTAAAGCAGCGTAATTTTGGTGGGCAGTTCCAACATCGCGAAGATGTAGTGCATTTCTGTATCGCCAGTGCGCTGGGGATGGCGATTTCAGCGTCTTTGGGCAGCCATAGTCTCTGGCTCGCGCACTTAATTGATGATGTACGATTTACTTGGTTTAGCTGGTGGGCGGGCGATGTCGTGGGTTGTTTTTTAGCAGCTCCACTTTTGTTTGCGGCAAATTATAAATTTTTCGCTCGAATGCGTATTCAGAGTAAGGAATTGACGCTATTTACGGTGATTTTTTGGGCCGCGCATTGGATGATTTTTTTCGCCCATAATCGGCTATTACATTTGACCTTTGTTGCGATGACCTTTGTGATTTGGTCAGCTTTGCGTCTGGGCAGTTTCGTATCTTCACTCACCGTTTTACTCTCTTCCGCGCTGGCGGGCATCGCAACCTATCAGGGTTTAGGTCCCTTTCAATCCTTGGAGCGATCGGAAAGCCTGATGGTACTGTGGTTGTACATGGCCAGTTTGTCGGTCACCGCCTTGACAATCGCGGCGCTACAGGCCGAAAGAAATACCGCCGCCGATCATCTGCAAGACGCGTTCGAACGTATCAACAAAGTCGCTTCGCGTCTGCCAGGGATGATCATGCAGTATCGTGCTTATGCCGATCATAGCGTTAAGGTTTTGTATGTCAGCGATGCGGTCAATACTTTGTTGGAGGTGAGCCCACAAGCGATCAACGCTCAACAAGCGACACTCAGGCAGCGGATAGACCCACGTGACCACACGGCATTTTTGGAGGCGATACAGCTTGCCAATGATGAGGTGACACCCTATCAAGTTGCGTTTCGTTTTCATCGCACCGATGGGCAAGTGCGTTGGCTCAATATTGATGCGATACCCGAACAAGAACCGGACGATAATTTGCTCTGGCATTGCTTCGTCAGTGATATTACGGATCGCAAAAATGCCGAACAGGATTTGCGTATTGCAGCGAGCACCTTCGAATCGCAAGAGGGCATTTTTGTAGCCGATGACCGCTGGCAAGTACTCAAAATAAATCATGCCTATACCCGTATCACGGGATTTACATCTGAGGATATGTTGGGCAAGCGGATTCCTCGCCTTTTTAATACACAGCAAGACCTCAATTTTTTTAAATCGATCGATCAAGCCCTGATTCAACATCGATATTGGCAGGGTGAACTTTGGAGCGAAAGACAAAATGGTGAAGTGTATCCGCAGTTGATCACCTTGACAGCGGTGTTGGGTGAGCAAGCCGAGATCAGTCATTACATTGGTTCGTTTACCGACATTAGCAGGCACAAGGGATACGAAGAAGAGATTCTAAATTTGGCGTTTTATGATTCGCTGACCCATCTGCCGAATCGTCGTTTGTTGATGGATCGATTGCAGCATTTGATTGCCCTCAATCAGCGCGATACCAGCCATAGCGCGATCTTATTTATTGACCTCGATAATTTCAAAACCTTGAACGACACGCGTGGACATGACGCGGGCGATTTGCTCTTGCTCGAAGCGGCCAGGCGTTTGCAAACCTGTGTGCGTGAGAGCGATACTGTGGCGCGCTTGGGCGGGGACGAATTTGTCGTGGTGTTGCAGTCCCTGAGTGCAGTTTCCGATGAAGCCGCGTTGCAAGCCGATAGAATTGCCGAGAAAATTCGTGCACTACTCAACGAGCCCTATCAAATTACTGATTTTGTTCATCATGCGTCCGGCAGTATCGGGGTTTGCCTATTCCAAGGTGGGGATATTACGGTCGAAGATTTATTTAAGCGCGCAGATACCGCCATGTATGAAGCCAAAACCTCGGGCAGAAATGCTGTGCAGTTTTTTGATCCTGCAATGCAAGCGGTTTTGGTGGTGAAGATGATGCTCGAATCGAATTTGCGCGTCGCACTGGCTTTGGAGCAGTTTCAGTTGCATTATCAGGTGCAGGTCGATGCCGATGGGCGTGTGGTGGGCGCGGAGGCGCTATTACGCTGGAATCACCCAGATCGGGGCTATATTTCGCCTTTGGAATTCATTCCCTTGGCTGAGCAAACAGGTTTGATCGTACCGATTGGAACTTGGGTGATGGAAACGGCCTGTGCGCAGCTCAAAAAATGGTCAGAACATCCTAAGACCGCACGCTTGTGTCTAGCGGTCAATGTCAGCGCTAAACAATTTCAGCAAGCGAATTTTGTGCAAACCGTGACCGATCTCATCTACGCCAATCAATTCGAAGCGAGTCATCTAAAAATCGAATTGACCGAAACCACCGTGTTGGATAACGTCGATGCCACCACCGCAAAAATGCACGAGTTGCGTAAGCTAGGCGTGGTATTTTCTATGGATGATTTTGGCACCGGTTATTCCTCGCTCGCTTATTTGCAAAAATTACCGCTCAATCAAATTAAGATCGATCAATCCTTCATCCGCGACCTCAATGACGACGAAAGCGATGCGACCATTGTGCGTTCCATTATCGCTTTGGGGAATAATCTGGGTTTAGATGTCATTGCCGAAGGCGTAGAAACGGTTGCGCAAAGACGGTTTTTGATTGAACATAATTGCCTAACATTCCAAGGTTATTTATATTCCAAACCGATCCCAGTAGAAGAGTTGGACATACTTCTGGGCGACGAATTTGATGATCATCATATTTTCTTCTTGCCGCCGGATGCCGGAGGTTAAAATCTGGGCTTAATTCCGAGGTAGGTGTTGAAATCCTTGAAAATGCCCATACAATGCACATTGCAGCTCGATTTGAGTTGCTTGCCAAGTTTGTTGAAATGGAGAACATCATGAGTTTTATCGATTCTAACGGCGCACGCAATGCGCAGACCGTTGCTTATATGGACGCGGGTCAAATTTCTGGACACCGTGTTTTGCGTAACACCTACATGCTCTTGTCCATGACATTGCTTTTTTCTGCTTTTACGGCGGGAATGAGTATGATGCTGAACTTGCCTCATCCGGGTGGTTTGATCACTTTGGCGGTCTATTTTGGACTACTTTTTGCGACGACAAAATTGCGCAACAGCGCATGGGGGCTAGTCTCGGTATTTGCCCTGACTGGCTTTTTAGGAATGACCTTAGGACCTGTCATTAATTTCTATCTGCATACCCGTGGTGGCGGCACTGTGGTGATGGGTGCTTTAGGATTGACCGCGGTGATTTTTATGGGTCTCTCGGCCTATGTATTGGTGACCAAGCGTGATTTCAGCTTTATGGGTGGTTTTTTATCGGTCGGCGTACTGGTGATTTTTGTCGTGAGCTTGGCGGCCATGTTCCTACAAATCCCAGGTTTGACACTCGCGATTTCCGCTGGGTTCGTACTGCTAATGTCCGGTATGATTTTGTATGAAACCAGCGAAATTATTCATGGTGGTGAAACCAATTACATTATGGCGACGGTCAGTCTTTACGTTACCATTTTCAATTTGTTTGTCAGTCTGCTGAATTTATTGGGCGGCTCTAACCGAGATTAATTTGGTGTTGCTTTAGCTTGGCTTAGCCGCTCATCGGGCTAAGCCATACGAACAGCCCAAGCGTTGTGCAAATACCCGCAACAAAGCCTATGCATGGGCCTAGCCTAATGCATCCCAGCGCGCACTAGGCGAAAGGTTTTGGGCAAGACGTGTTAGGGCTGGTTAGACATCTTAAAAACAATCGCAAACACGAGAATGACTAGGACGAGTTTCCAAAAACCTGGCCGCATCCAAAATGAAGGCGCTTCAGTCAGGTATCGATGAGTAGCCTTTACATTAGCTCGTTTAAAATCACGCGCATATTTTTTGTCGTGAAATCGTATGCTGACAACGTCTGTACCGGAATCGATAGACAATAGACGGACACTGGCATTACTGCGCGCCCACCACAATACGAAGATGCCGAGCACGCCAAATCCCGAAAACAAAATCGGTCCGAAGCCACCACGCTCAATGACGCTTGCAAGAGTCGTGGTATGGGTAAGTAAGCTCGACAATAGCATCAAGCAGAAAGCGAGTCCAAGATAAATAGCGACACGCACCAGCCCAAAAATTGACGAGCGTTCCAACAAACGATTCGCCAATTCACATTGCGATGCATGCTTGCGACAAACCAGAAAACCGATATTGGTGGTCTCACGTCTGAAAGTGAGCACACCCACGAGTATCGCTAAATTGCCGACGGATTCACGAACCACACGCCCATTGACGTTGATCAGGTCTCCGGTTGTGCCGCAATGTGGACACCGATTTGGCCAATTGATTTTGCCATTTTCACTGCCATAAATGGCGATTCTGACGACTTCTGACATGATTTCACTCTCCTTATTACTGCCACTAGTTGTGTTTAGACGAACACAGTAAAGACCGTAAGCAATTCAACTTATTTATTCTTAGCTTTAGACATATCTTCGTGTGCGATCGCCTCTATTTTAGGTGCTAATACCTGCAGTTGTGTCTGCATGATTTGGGTGGTCTTTTCCAAGATCAAGGGCATCTTGGTGATTATCAATTTGCCGAAGGGGCCAGAATAAAATTCGGTGAGCTTATCGATTTCTTGTTGATCAAAAATGTCGATGTACAATTGGGTAAGGCTTGGCTTCACTTTTTCGTAATTGAGTTCATTTTTGAAGAGCTCCATCATCCTCGAAACCTTGTGATCGATCTCTTTTTGCTCTTGCGCACTGGGAACATGATTGCCCATTTTTTGCGCAATCATGTTCCGCATCATCTTTTCTACATTAACGAAATTCCCGGTAATTGACTGCTCGGCATTCATTACTACCAGCAACTTCTCTACCGATTCCACGCTTGCTTGTTGTGCATAGAGATTGGATGACAAAAGCAGCGTAAGCGTTAGGATGAGTGTTTTTTTCATAGATATTTTCAAAATAGAAGACGGACATTGCGACAAAAATTTGCCCAGAGTGTAGCAAGAACTAAAACTTTTGCGCAATAGATATCTTTTTATCCGCAGCACAACTCACTTTAGCTCGTGTTGCTCACCCTGCCCCAAACGCGCCAACCAATCTCGGGGTGCAAGCCCGATGCGCTGGGCAAAGACCCGTGATAGCGCCGAGGCATTGGCGTAACCGAGCACGTCGGCGATGTATTTCACTGAGCGACCTTGCCGTAAATGGGTTTGCGCTATGCAGAGACGCCAGTCGGCCAGATAGTCGGCCGGCGTTTGCCCGACTATTTGCTTGAAACGTGCGGCAAAAGCGCTACGCGACATACCGGCCTGTTGCGCCATTTGTTCTAGACTCCAACTCGCACCGGGCGCTTGATGCAGCGCCGTCAATGCGCGTGCCAAGGCGGGATCAGACAGGCCAGCGATCAGACCAAGATCGATTCCGC
>JAHFQV010000087.1 GCA_023259175.1 Oxalobacteraceae bacterium
TTCCACCCATATTTGTTTAGAAATCCGCCTAAACACCCAAATTTTCTTCAAGTTTCATTGTACAAAATCCACATCTTCGCTATACCATTGGGCAGGACGTAATCCAGCAATGGACGCTCTGGGTTCAAAAGACTGCAGAAAAAACGTTTTGTACGAAAACGAGCGTAAACACACCGCGCTGTGTTCACGCACTTTGCTCAATTCGCTTATTCAACAAACATGAGAACACAACAATCGCAAACACAATGGGGACCGTTTACACCTTTAGTCAGCGTCTTCTTTTTCTGGGGTTTTGTCGCGGCCAGTAACGACATTTTAATTCCCGTTTTCAAACAAGCGTTTCATCTCACGCAAACCCAAAGTCAATTTGTCTCCGTCGCGTTTTATGTGGCCTATACGGTAGGATCATTGCTGTATCTATTGGCTTCATTTTTACTCGGACAAGATGTCTTAAACAAGATCGGCTATAAAAATGGATTGGCACTTGGTTTAAGCATCTCAGCGCTCGGTACTTTGCTGTTTTATCCCGCCGCAAATCAAGGCTCGTTTGCGCTGATGCTCTCGGGCTTATTTATTGTCGGGCTGGGTTTCTCGCTACAGCAAACGGCGGCAAATCCGCTCGCCATTGCTTTGGGTAGTCAACAAACCGGTTCGCAGCGTCTTACCTTAGCGGGCGGGGTGAATAATTTTGGCACCACTATTGGCCCCTTGATCGTGAGCTTCGCCATCTTTGGCGCGCCCTCCGCGAGCAACACCAGCCTGAGCATTGAAAGCGTAAAAATCCCCTACCTGATTTTGGGGGCGGTATTCCTGTTAGTGGCTGTGATGCTGAAATTTTCAGCCATTCCTGACCGCCCCGTGCTACAAGAAGAAACGAGTAAGGAAAGCGCCCACGAGCGAGGTTCCGCCCTGCATTTTCCACAGCTTTGGATGGGTATGATCGCGATTTTTTTGTACGTCGGTGTTGAAGTATCGACTGCCAGCAATTTGCCCGCCTACATGGAATCGAAATTGGGCTATTTGACGAAGGACATTTCTCCCTTCATTTCCTTGTATTGGGCCAGCTTAATGATAGGTCGTTGGACCGGCGCGGTTGAAGCGTTTAGCTTTAATGCGAGCGTCGCAAAACTAGCGAAATTTTTTGCACCTTACCTCGCTTTTTCTGTATTTTTACTAGTCAACAGCATCGCCCATCATGCACTCGATCACTTCTATGTGTACGGCGTGGTGGTGTTGATTTTGATCGCAGCGGACATGGCCAGTCAAGGTGATCCCGCCAAAATGCTGTGCATTTTTTCGATACTCGGCATCGTAGGACTCAGTATCGGTATGAATACCAGCGGCATGGTCAGTATCTACGCTTTCACCAGTATCGGCCTGTTTTGCAGCACGCTTTGGCCTTGCATCTTCACCTTGGCGATCAGCGGCCTAGGCAAACACACCGGACAGGGAAGTAACTATCTCATCATGATGATTATGGGGGGTGGCTTTGTCAGTTTGTTGCAAGGAATGATGGCAGACAAGGTCGGCATACAGGCGAGCTATTTCGTCGGTATTATTTGCTTTGCTTACCTCGCGTTTTACGCATGGAAAGTAAAAGGCATCTTGGTGCAACAAGGGGTGACATTGGCGCGCGTTACCGACCAGGCTTGATGGGTTTTTTGATGGACTTTTAATGCGTGAATGAAGCAGATCAATGGTTTATTTTTGATCTGCTTCCTCGTCCCATTTCTTCAGTAGCGTGAGCTTCTCGCCTATCTTGATTTCCAAGCCTCTGGGCACAGGTTGATACCATCTCGGCTCTTGCATTCCCTCTGGAAGATAGCGTTCGCCTGCCGCATATGCGTTGGCTTCGTCGTGCGCATATCGATACGCATGACCATATCCCAATTCTTTCATCAGCTTGGTGGGTGCATTTCTTAAGTGAACCGGAACCTCACGACTTTTATCCTGCTTCACAAAGGCTCGCGCTTGCTGATAGGCCATATAACCCGCATTACTTTTCGCCGCCATCGCCAAATAGATGACCGCTTGCCCCAGCGCCAATTCGCCTTCGGGGCTGCCTAAACGTTCAAAAGTTAAGGCAGCGTCATTTGCGATCTGCATCGCTCTCGGGTCGGCCAAGCCAATGTCTTCCCACGCCATACGAATAATTCGGCGCGAAAGATATTTTGGGTCAGCCCCGCCATCCAGCATTCGGGTCAACCAATAAAGTGCCGCATCAGGATTGGAACCACGCACAGATTTGTGAAGTGCTGAAATCTGATCGTAAAAATGGTCGCCAGCTTTATCAAAGCGCCGACTATTCAGCGTTAAAGCGTTTTGGGTAAAGTTGGCATCAATTTTTTCTATGCCCATCGCACCCGCGGCCGTCGCACACTGCTCTAGCAGATTCAAAAATCTTCTAGCATCACCATCCGCATTAGCGATAATGGTATCGACTGCCTCGCTTTCAAACTGCAGCTGCCCCAATGCTTTTTCTTGGGCTTTTTTTAGCAGTTGTTTCAACTCGTCTTCGGTCAGTGACTTCAACACATACACCTGTGCTCGCGACAACAAAGCCGAATTGACTTCAAACGAGGGATTCTCAGTGGTCGCACCAATAAAAGTGACCAAGCCACTTTCCGCGTAAGGTAACAAGGCATCTTGTTGAGATTTGTTGAACCTGTGAATTTCATCGACAAACAAAATGGTGTGCTTACCTTGGGCTAGGTTTTGCTCGGCTTGCTCCATCGCAGCGCGAATATCCTTCACGCCAGAAAACACGGCAGAGAGGGCAATAAAAGCACAATCAAATGCGCTCGCCGTCAAGCGTGCAAGGGTCGTCTTGCCCACCCCAGGTGGCCCCCAAAAAATCATGGAATGCGGCTTACCAGACCCAAACGCCAAGCGTAAGGGTTTACCTTCACCCAACAAATGGCTTTGTCCAACCACCTCATCTAAGCTCTTGGGACGAAGCGCTTCCGCAAGCGGTGCAACTGGTGCTCGTGCATGCGCAAACAAATCAGACATCGCTTTGCCCCCAAATAAAACTGTCCAATATCGCTCTATACATCAGCCTGTGGATGAACCACTGCGTCATCATTAAGGCCGTAAAACGTCCGCACCCGTGGGCACGACGAACTTAAATTGATCGGCCCCAAAACTAGGATTGCGTTCGAATTTATTGAGGTTAAGTGAAGAAATTTGACCGAAGCTGTCTTTCAATTCCATCCCTATCGGCAAGCCCGCTTTCATACCGATACGTATCACTTCAAACTGACTATCTTTTTGTTTTGGTGTCGCCTCTAACCATTCCACACCTTGATTCAAACCGGCTTCTTTGAGGATGAAATTTTTTTCCAGGTCACCACTACCAAACAAGATCGCTGCTGGGCTGCTGGCGATCGCATTGCCTAGGGTTTTGATGGTCACTTGATTGAGGTCTTTGTCGAACATATACAAATTATTGCCGTCGGCCTGCAAGACTTGCTCGTAGGGTTTGAGATAATTCCAGATGAATTTTCCGGGTCGCGAAAATTTAAAAATGCCGGATGAAATTTTACCGATTTGGACTTTCCCGTTGACCATTTTCACCTGGGTCTGGACAAATTCACCCTTCGCCGTTTTGGTATTGGCAGCAAAGTTTTTAAATTGCTCGATGGCCGAAGCCTGCGCGGTGCAAGCTTGGGTAAAACAGAGCATAAAAAAAGTGCAGGACAAAAAACGAGCTCGAACAACAGTAGTCACGATGATTCCAATTCTTAAATTAGGGGTAATTTGGGGCAGTCGGATCAGTCTCAGCTTTCGCTATTACCAGCGGGGACCAGAATTTCACGATTGCCATTCGATTGCATAGTCGAGACTACGCCGCTGCTTTCCATTTGTTCCAAAAGTCGCGCCGCGCGGTTGTAACCAATACGTAAATGCCTTTGCACCAAAGAGATCGAGGCGCGACGATTTTTCAACACGATGGCCACAGCTTGATCATACAAAGCATCGGCCTCACCGCCGCCTTCACTGGCCGGCATACCGTCGGCACTTTCTTCGAGTACACCGCCTTCGAGTATGCCTTCGATATAGTTAGGCTCGCCTTGATCTTTGAGGTGTTTAACCACGCGATGCACTTCTTCGTCCGACACAAAAGCGCCATGCACCCTCACCGGCAACCCCGTACCCGGCGGCATGTAGAGCATATCACCCATGCCTAACAAAGACTCCGCGCCCATTTGATCGAGGATGGTGCGCGAATCAATTTTGCTACTCACCTGAAACGCAATACGGGTGGGAATATTCGCCTTGATCAAGCCAGTAATCACATCGACCGAAGGACGCTGCGTGGCAAGAATTAAATGTAAGCCGGCAGCGCGCGCTTTTTGCGCAATGCGGGCAATCAGCTCTTCCACTTTTTTACCGACGACCATCATCAAGTCCGCCAATTCATCGATGATAATCACAATGGTGGGCAATTTTTCTAGGGGCTCGGGGGCATCGGGTGTCAAACTAAATGGATTGGGAATATGCTCTTCGCGCTTTGCAGCATCGGCGATTTTCGCATTGTATCCGGCCAGATTGCGCACGCCGAGTTTGGACATTAATTTATAGCGGCGCTCCATTTCATTGACCGCCCAATTCAAGGCGTGCCCTGCTTGCCGCATATCCGTCACGACCGGTGCCAACAAATGCGGAATGCCTTCGTAGACCGACATTTCCAGCATCTTGGGATCGATCAAAATCATCCGCACGTCGTTCGGGTCGGACTTATACAACAAGGACAAAATCGTCGCATTAATCCCCACCGATTTACCCGAGCCCGTCGTCCCCGCGACTAACAAATGCGGCATCTTGGCAAGATCTGCCACCACCGGATGTCCTGCGATGTCTTTGCCCAAAGCGATGGTCAAACTTGAACTACTATCGTTATACACTTTAGAACTCAAAATTTCGGTCAGTCGCACGATCTGACGTTTAGGGTTCGGCAACTCCAGACCCATGTAATTTTTACCGGGTATGGTCTCCACCACGCGGATCGAAGTCAAAGCAAAGGAACGCGCCAAATCGCGCGCTAAGCCCACGATCTGACTGCCTTTGACACCCGTCGCTGGTTCAATCTCGTAGCGGGTAATGACAGGGCCAGGGTAGGCTGCAATGACCTTTGCATCGACACCGAAATCAGATAATTTTTTCTCGATCAAACGACTGGTAAATTCCAGTGTTTCGATACTCACGGTCTCTTGTGTTTCAGGGGCTTCATCTAACAAAGAGAGCGGTGGCAAATGCGTATCCGGCAATTCATCGAACAAAGAAACCTGCCGCTCTTTTTCGATACGCTCTGATTTTTGTACCGCCATTACTTGCGGTTCTATGCGTATCGGAGGTGCCACAACTATTTTGGCACGTTCTTGTACCAAGGTGCTTTCGCGTTTAACCGCAGCGCTCTCGCCCGCCCGTCTATCCTCACGATCCGCCACTTTTTTGCGGGCAAATTCAATTAGATTTTCTATCCCTGCGCCCACATTTTCTGCAATCTGCCACCACGATAAATGAAAATATAAACTCCAACCTATGGCCATTATCAGCAAGAGCAGCAAAGTGGAACCAGTAAAACCAAAAGCAGCGACACTCATATGGCCAATAATCTCGCCTAAAACGCCGCCATGCACACCCGGTAAAGACACCCGCATAGAATACAAACGCAGCGACTCAATCCCTAGACTTGCCGCGAGAATAAGTACGAAGCCAATTACCGACATCCATTTTGTTAAAGGGTGAGCAGGTTCCGTTTCGAGCGCGAGTTTTTGACGATTCAAGACCTGGTAATCAAGCCATACCAAACGCAAAAAAGCGACGCAAAACCACCAAGCAGAAAAACCAAAAATAAAAAGCGACAAGTCCGCGATATAAGCCCCAACTCGACCGCCAATATTATGAAAACGGGTCAGCTCTACCGCTTTCGACCAGCCCGGATCCAGCGGAGAATAAGTCGCGAAAATCAGCATCAAATAAACCGTCAATGCCGCAAACACGATCCAGCGAGCTTCGCGCAAAAGCAAAGCAAAACGCCCGGGCAACTCCGGTGTCGTTGCCGCATTGCGTTGCCGTGTACGTTGATAGACTTCGTTGGATTCTGCGGTCATAGGTGAGCGATTAAACAAGTATGCATGATTGTAGGGCAAAGCGAGTCTAAGCGCTATCTGCTTCATCGAGATTATTCATCCAGAATATCTGCCGCTTTGTGAGGCAACGCTATGGCTTTACCGAATCGTTTCTCGCCAAATCATCAGCGCAGTGCGCCCCTTAACTTGGGCATTTGGAGTCAACAGCACTTAGGAATCGCCCTCGGCCTAAGCAGTTGAGCCTCATTGAACAATTCACAGAAAATAAAAATTACATTAAAAATGTAGCTAAACTACACAAAATGCGTACAGTTCACATTTTTAGCGTAAAATTGGTTTGAATATCCATTAATTAGGCTTTTAACCCATCATAAAAAATGTAGTTTAGGTACATACTATGCACACAATTAAACTAACACCGACATTTTCCTCGATCGCTATCGGCACCCTTTTTTGCTTATTTTCCTGTGGTGGCGGCGGTAGTAGTCCTAGCCCCAATTTTGTAACACCCTCCACCCCGACGGAAACGCCAAGCGCCCAATTACCGCAACCGGACATTAGTGCCATCCTTGCCAAGGACCCCGGCAGTACGCTGCCAGCCAATTGGCAAAAAGGCGTATTCATGGAAATTTATGTGCGCGGCTACCAAGACAGTAATGGCGACGGGATTGGCGATTTACGCGGCTTAATTGAGCGCTTGGATTATTTGCAAAATCTGGGCATCAAAGGTATCTGGCTCATGCCCGTCACCCAAAGCGAAGACAAGGATCATGGCTATGCGGTGAAAGATTATCGCGCCATCGAAGCAAATTACGGCACGCTGGAAGACTTCGACAACTTAATCAAAGAAGCGCACGCCCGTGGCATCGGCATCATCATCGACTATGTGATGAATCACAGCGCGACCACCCATCCCCTATTTATTAATTCTGCCGACACCAGCACCAATGCGTATCGCGATTGGTATGTCTGGAATGAGCGCATGCCTAGCGGTTGGAATATTTTCGGCAATAACCCTTGGTATAGTACAAAAAACGGAGCCTATTTCGCGGCGTTTTATTCAGGCATGCCCGACTTCAATTTACGCAATCCGGCCACACTTGAATACCACCAAAATAATTTGCGCTTTTGGCTTAATCGCGGTGTCGATGGCTTTCGATTTGACGCAGTGGGTAACCTCGTCGAAAACGGTGCTGGCGCTTGGGAAAGCCAACCGGAGAGCATCGCCATCATGGGTCAAGTTCATCAAAATCTAGCCAACTATAGCAAGCGCTATCTGGTCTGCGAAGCGCCTGCCAATCCCGCCGCATTCACAGTGAGCAGCGCCTGTGGCAGCGCGTTTGCATTCAATCATAATCACGATATTGTGAACGCCGCAAAAGGGCAAGCAAGCGCAATCGACGCTGTGGCGCGCTACTTTGTGACGGCCAATCCTGATTTGGCGACGATGATTTCTAACCATGATGAATTCGCCGGTGAACGCCTATGGAATGCCGTCAACGGCGACTTAGCGCAATACCGAATCGCCGCCGCAACCCTGCTTTTGCAACCCGGAACACCTTTCATTTACTACGGCGAAGAAGTCGGCATGGCGGCCTCAAACACGCTCACGGGCGACGCGAAACTACGCACACCAATGAGCTGGACCAACGATACCAATCATGCGGGCTTTACGACGACAAAACCATTTCGTTCACTTTCTGCAAATGTTGAGCAACAAAACCTCGCGCTCGAATTAAACGATGTCAATTCAATTTACAGCTTTTACAAAAGCATGATCGCATTAAGAAACGCGCGCCCCTCATTGCAAATGGGCGACTACCAACAAGCAGAAGTGATCGGGAGCACCTTGGTTTTCCGCAGGCGTTCCGGCAGTGAAACCAGCCTAATTCTCATTAACTACGGCAGCACAGCGGCCAGCATTGCACTGAAAGACTTAGGTCCCAACAGTGCGGCCGCAGCGCTTTACCCAAGCAAGGCAGCGGCACTTTCTATCGACAGCAATGGGCGCAGTGCCTTGACAATAGAGGCGCAATCGATACGCGTATTTGATCTAAAGTAAGCAATGAAAGCAAATGGGCGGTCGATCATAAAATCGGCCGCCCATCGTGATACTAGCAACAGAAAATTTCGGAGACTTCATCTCCAATCATGGCTGCAACTTCATGGCTGCAACTTATTTCGGTGTACTTCCTGAATCTGTAACACCGCCGTAAACGCATTGCAAAATCACCGACGATCCGAGATAGTTTAAATCCCCCGCAACCTGCGCTTGGCATGCACTTAGGCTAGTGGCGTGAATATAGTCATATGCATAGCCAGATGGTGTCGAATTAGAGCGATATTTTACGACCGCATTCCACATCCCCGAAGAACCTTGGGAAATACCCGTAGCACTAACATTTGCTGTAAACAACATCGCGCAACTCGCGCTCAGAACCAGGCTGGTTGCTAAAACGATTTTCTTGGTTAACTTCATATTGATTCCCTTTTTTATTAAAATTATTGAGGTTGTTTGATTCATTCCCTCAACTCAAATGAGCCCTCACGCATTACCTAAATTGCTTCATGAGTAGCAGGAAAGAATTATCGTTTTCTTTATCTTCGGTATCTAGAGGCCAGGATCTAAAGACACATTGGTTCACAATTCACCCATACAAAAACCACAAAATTTGTTCTAGCGAAAACCAAATTCCGACCAACGGCAACTTAGCTGGGAAGGCCAAGCTAAGCAAATCGCTAGTCTGTGTTAAGGTAGTACGCTGAACTTCATAATGCTTCTTCCATGTTTCGATTCATCCTCGCCTTTAGTCTTTTCCTCGCGTCAATTGCCATAGCACAGCGTGCTGACGCGCTTGAAACTCAGCCACCCGCAACACATGTAAAAGTTTTTCTTCAAGAAAATTTAAATGCATCGGGTGGTCAAATTCCGACCACGCCTGAGCTGATACGCGTCCTCAAATATTTCGAAAAACAATCTGGCGTAAAATTCGAGCTCATCATTCTGCCGTGGAAACGCGCTCAAGTTGAGACCTTGGCAGGCAAGGGCATCATCTTTGGCTTTTCCAAATCAATGGAGCGCTTAAAGCACTACACCTTTTCCGATGCCTATATCGAAGAAGGGGTGTGGGCCGTCACCTATGGCAGCCCCTATCCCGACTACCGCTCTATCGCCGACCTGAAAGGAAAAACCGTCGCCACAGGTCGTGGCTTTAGTCATGGTCTGGAATTCGATCAAGTCCGCGATAAACTCTTCACTGTGCAGGAAGATTCGGCCTCAGTGGCAAGTCGCTTTCGCAAACTGATATTAAAACGCAGCGATTTAATGTTGTGGCCAGTGCGCGAATTAAGCAGACACGCAGAGGTGGAAAAATACCTCAACACGACCGTAGTTTCCGATGCCAATGACCCCGAACTGCAAAATTACCACTTCGATGTCTCGCAGAAACCGCTGTTTTATGACAGCAACCACTTTGCCAGTGCCAAAGGGCATTTCGAGGCTGTCCTTGGCAAAATCAATACTGCAATCAGACGAGGCAAGAAAAATGCTAGCCTAGCTCGCATCATGCATGGCTACCACTAAGCAGAAATTTTCTTGCTGTTTATAAAACCGAATAGGCGATGCTTGCGCCAGCTTAAGAAATATTTTGGCAAATCTGGGATAATCCTATATACCAAACCCGTTTCCCTATGACGCATCATCAACCAACAAGACTCTTATGACTACCTCATCTACCCCCAAACATGCGCGCGTTCTCATCCTCGGTTCTGGTCCCGCCGGTTATTCCGCCGCGGTGTACGCAGCGCGTGCCAATCTCAATCCGGTCTTGATCACAGGGGTGGAGCAAGGGGGGCAATTGATGACCACAACGGATGTGGAAAACTGGCCTGCCGATCCTATGGGTGTGCAAGGCCCGGAATTGATGCAACGTTTCTTGCAACACGCCGAGCGTTTTAATACCGAAATTATTTTCGATTACATACACACCGCCAAACTCACCGAAAAGCCAATTCGCTTAATCGGAGATCAAGCCGAGTACACCTGTGATAGCCTCATTATCTCCACCGGTGCTTCCGCCCAATACCTAGGATTAGCCTCTGAAGAAGCCTTCATGGGAAAAGGTGTTTCGGCTTGCGCCACCTGCGATGGATTTTTCTATCGCGGCAAGGAAGTTGCGGTCGTCGGTGGCGGTAACACCGCGGTAGAAGAAGCCTTGTATTTATCGAATATCGCGAGCAAAGTTACGGTGGTTCATCGTCGCGACAAATTTCGTGCCGAAGCAATTTTGATCGACCGCTTAATGGCGAAAGTCGCAGAAGGCAAAGTAGAAATCAAATGGAATCACACTTTAGATGAAGTGACTGGTGACGAGAGCGGTGTTACGGGCATCAACATCAAGTCCGCAACAGGCGTAGTCACAGCGCTGCCCTTACATGGCGTTTTTATCGCCATCGGACATAAACCCAATACGGGAATATTTGATGGTCAGCTCGAAATGAAAAACGGCTATATCAAAACCAAAACTGGAACCGAAGGCATGGCAACCTCGACCAATATCCCCGGTGTGTTCGCGGCTGGTGATGTACAAGACCATATCTATCGGCAAGCCATCACCAGCGCTGGAACGGGCTGTATGGCGGCCTTGGATGCACAGCGCTATTTAGAAGAATAAACCCTCACAGCCCTTTTCCTAACGAGGCCAATTCATTAATTCGCCTCGATTTTTTGCTAAGCCTATCTAAAGCATGCCACCGTCCATCAAATCCTTCGCAGACCTACAGCAAGTTGGCAAGCAACTTAAGGAACAAGAAGCGCGACGTCAACGCGAGGAAGCAGCCCGTCTCGCACAAGAAAAACAAGCCGCGCACGAAGCCAATTTATTTCGTAATAGCGTCGGTGAAATAACCTCACTCAAATCCAAAAATCTCGCACAACACCAGCCTGATTTACCCAAACCCGAACCCAAGCCATTCAAACAAATTGAGGATGAGCAGGCCGCGCTGGAAGAATCTTTATCCGACGAATTTGATGCCGGTACGCTGTTAGAATCGGATGAGAACTTAAGTTTTACCCGCCCCGGTGTCGGCATCGATGTCGCCAAAAAATTGCGTCAAGGTGCTTGGACCATACAAGCACAACTCGATTTGCACGGGATGCGACGCGATCAGGCGCGCGAGAATCTGGCCGATTTTTTGCGCAAGTGTAATCGCAGCGGCTTACGCTGTGTACGCATCATTCACGGCAAGGGATTAGGCTCGGTTAACAAAGAGCCCATCCTCAAAAACAAAGTTAGAAATTGGCTGATTCAAAAAGAAGAAGTGATCGCCTTTAGTCAAGCCACTGCCGCCGACGGCGGCGCAGGCGCTTTGATTGTTTTACTACGGTCTTAAACGCTCTTTTTCGGCCCGTATTTTCAGGGCCACAGTCGGCGCAATAAAGGCTTGGTACAGTTGCCCCGCCACTGCGTCATACGCTTCAACACAAGCCTGCTGCTGCACCACGGTCTGCATATCACCCCGTCGTATCGGCCCCGTGAGCGCTTGCGCGCAACCTAATTCAAACGCATTGTGCATGGTTTTTTCTGCGAGTGAGCGCGTCATTTCTATCGCCAATGCTTGCTCTAATCCTGCACCCACAAATGCGGCAATGGCGACATCCATTAAGCTCACCAAATAATTACTCGCAAAGACTGATGCTGCGTGATAGAGCAATTTTTGATCGACATCAATTTCAAAAAGTCGCGCACCTAAGGCTTGAAAACTAGCGAGCAATTTCGCTTTCGCCGCCATATCCCCTTCTATCGTGCACAAGGTTCCAGAAAATTGGAGGACCACTTGCGCAGGGTCAGCGAAACTACAGATAGGATGCACGCTCGCGACACTCACGCCTCGTCCCCGTAAATCATTCAACAATGCCGACGATTTCGAACCACTACAGTGAAACACCAGCGCATTTTCGGTCAGGCTTTTTTGAAAATAAGGATCAGCGACGACCGCAGCAATCTGATCATCAGGGACCGCGATTAAATTCACGTCCGCTGGCTGCAACTGGGCGAAGTGATAGAGCGCTTCACCCTGCCCTATGAACTCGCGCGCTTGGACAGCGCTGGCGGCGGAGCGGGTCAAAATATTTTGTATCGCGTATTGTTGATGGTCTCGAAAGAGTCTGCCTAAACTCTGACCCAAGCGACCCGCACCAATGATGTTGAGTGTTTGCACAATGTCTGTCCACTAAAGAGTGAATACGATTGTAGCAGTACTCGCTTTCTAGAAAAAATCTTCCTCGAAAATTTGATGCTTTGAACGAGCACGGTTAAACGCTGATCAATAACTAATGCGTATTTCAAGGACAAATGAATTCTAGGGAAGCACGGATTTATACGGTATGGGCGGTCGAGCCCAAAATGGGATGAATTTGCTGCCAAAATCGCCCATGAGTTTAATTTTTGTGCCGAACCCGGACGGAAACTCCATTTTTTCTTTGAACAAGGGCGAAGATTCAGGTTCTTAAAAAAATGGTGTTTCGCGCTTATCGAATAAATCCGCGCCTCCCTAGGATTATTTCGACTCTTTAATCAATCGTCCGTTGGGCTTTTGGATAGGGCGTGCGTTCATGGGGTAGAGTCGAGCGAAAATTGAAATCTGCTCCTCGGAAAGCTCTACCATTTCCTTCATTACCATCCACAATACCCCTTCACTGCATGGCGGTGTAGTCAGCGATCCCATATAGGTGTAGTAGTCACGATTTTTAGGCAGCAATTGGGCAACATCGATTTTAACGATCGCTTGCGCGGCTTCATTTTTCTCGAGTGGCAAATTATTCCAAACACTTTGAACAATAGCATTTGGCTGGCCAGCAACGATAAGCAAAGCGAGCACCGCCAATTTCCCGTCCCTATCTTTATGTACCAGATGCATCACCATCTCCGCGTTTCGACCATTAATTCTTTCCTCTGACGGACGATGAAAATGAAACTGAACTAATTCATAGGTTTTGCCCGACACATTGAGGTAATTTCCGCCACTTAAATTAACTTGAATCGTATGTCCATTATCAATGACAGAAAAACTTTGGGATTTGTAGTTGAGCTCGATCGCATCTAAATTCACACGGATAGAATCCCGTATATCAATCGGCGATTGGCGTAGACCACTCTCGCAGAGACTATTTGGCGCGTCCAATTTTGCCCAGTTAGCTGGCCCTCCGTCGCCCTCATAAGACCAATGAATCACACCCGCCTTATGTTCGCCAGGACTGGCTTTTTCACCGTGCTTGTCCGTGCTTTTTTCCGGTGTCGAAGGATGGGCATGGCGCGGCAAGGCAGTACGCGTCCCACTACGCACTGCAGCCTTAGCCACTTCTTCTTTTTCTTTGCGAATCTCAACCAACTTATCGGCAATTTTCGCTGCGAGGTCGTCAGCCGCTTGCGCATCCTTAATCCGCGCTAATTCTGCGGCTTTGCTATCGAGTTTGCCCTTGGGTTCTTTCGCGGCTTTTTGCTCTTCCTTAGCTGCTGCTTTGCTCTCCGCTTTTGGCTCGGCCGCAACGTGCTCCCCCTCCTTAGGTGGACTGGGCTTACTAGGTTTGCTGATTGGTTCATTCGCCAAGGCTAGTGACATCAAACAGGCCGAAACGAACAGGAAGAAGGATTTTGACATGGCGAAGTTCTCCTAGTGACCATCCAATTACGGCTCGGCTTCACTAAAACTTCAATTGTTTTCTACTTGCTTAGAAAATTCTGCTCCATGCCATCAAAAGTTGACGAAGTGAACTCATCTACCCGCAAACTTCGGCGACGTGCCTGTACCCGCTCAAGAATGTCCCGTCGCTCCAGCTCACCGACCTTGCTCCAAGCAATAATTTCATCGATGTGGCGCCAACATCCCACACACAATTGCTTATTTGCATCCAATTCGCATAACCGAATACAGGGCGAAGCAACCGGACTCATTCCGTCTAAATTGATCGTATCAGTCATTTGTTTTCTGTTCTAGTTTCAAAGAATTCTCCGCTAAATAGCTTAAAACGCCGTCAGCTGCCGCGCGTCCTGTCGCAAAACAAGCTGTCAGTAAATACCCGCCAGTCGGGGCATCCCACGCAATCATTTCACCCGCACAAAAGACCCCAGGCTTCTCCCTTAACATCCAGTGTGTATCCAGTGCCTCCCAAGCAATGCCCCCGGCGCTACTAATCGCTTCGGCAATGGGTCTGGCTCGGAGCAATTTCAGAGGTAAATGTTTGAGATACTTAGCTAAGGAAAGGCTATCTTGCATGCTGACTTTATCAAGGCATTCATGAAGCAAGGCAGTATGGATAGGATGCAATCCAACTCTACTTTTTAGGTGCGCAGAGAGTGAACGTGCGCCGCGAGGATGGCTTATTTCTTGAAGTACCCGCTCAAACGACTTGCCGGGTAATAAATCAAGGTAAATATCAGCATGCCCTTCCCTCTGTATTAGGGTGGAAATTTTTCCAGAAAATGCGTAAATAAGGCTACCCTCGACTCCATATTCACTGACTACGAATTGCCCGACTTTACTTGACACTTGACCATTAACATCGGTCAAAGTAAGCCTCACCGACGGCAGAGGCACCCCAGCGAACTTCTCGCGGAAATAAGTGCTCCATTCCCGCTCAAAACCACAGTTACTTGATAGTAACGGCTCTAATATAATGCTATTTCGCTCAAATTCTCCAAACCATGCACCATCCGAACCCAAATGAGGCCAACTTCCACCACCCAATGCAAAGATACAAGCATCCGACTGCAGCGATTTTTCGCCATCCTCTGTTGCAAACACCGCCGCATTTTCTTGCCATGCAATCCAACGATGTCGCATATGAAAATGCACACCTAACTTTCGCAAGCGCGACATAAATGATCGTAACAGTGGCGCAGCTTTCATACCCTCAGGGAAAATCCGACCAGAAGTACCGACAAAACTTGGAATACCTAAATCCAGACACCAAGCTCGAATCGCGGAAGCATCAAATTGCCGAATTGCCGTTTCCAGAGATAGTGCTAAGGGCTGATAGCGGGATAGAAAACCCTCTAATTCTTCCGCGTGGCTAATATTCAAACCGCTTTTTCCTGCCAACAGAAATTTTCGGCCAGCTGAAGCCTTAGCATCAAAAACATGAACCTCAATCCCATGCGCAGCCAGACGCTCAGCAGCCATCAAACCCGCAGGACCAGCACCGATCACAAAAACTTTGAAAGCTTTTATTTGAGACATAATTCAAGGATTTTACATTGTGTGAGTAAGTACGAAGCCATCATTTACTCTTTCAATTACGGTTGCGGTTAGGGTGATTCCGAAGTCATTCCAGTTCACAGGCATGACTCGCAAGCACAGTGGGCATGGTGAACGCAGGTTTAGCAAGTACCGCGCGCTCGTTCCCTATTTTAATTCACAGCAAAAGCAAAAGCCCCAGTCTCTAAAAGAAACTGGGGCTCTGCGGGATAAAAGCCTGACGATGACCTACTTTCACACTGGTTGCAGCACTATCATTGGCGC
>JAHFQV010000088.1:0-4968 GCA_023259175.1 Oxalobacteraceae bacterium
AAATTCAAATCATGAAAAAATCCCTGCGCCTCTTGTTGCTCATTAGCCCACTGTTTATGCTGGCAACGCCTGCTATTCTTTTGGCGCAGGATAAGACTGTGCCGCCGCCACCGAAGTTGGAGAAATTGGAAGAGGGGACTGAGTCGGATATTAAGTTGCTCAAGCCCGAGTCTAACAAGACTAAGATGGTGGAAAAACGCCAAAATGGTAAGGTCACTGAGGTGCAAGTGCGTACTGGTAAGAGTAGCTACACGGTCAAGCCTAATGACGCGCCCAAGGGAACGCCTGAAGGTGATGCAAATCGGGCTGCGCAGTGGAAAGTGTTTGAATTTGGTGGCAAGAAAGAGCATAAGGAAGTCGAGCCTCTGCCGGTGTTGGCGCCGGGTCCACATAGCACTACTAAAACCGGCACGACCAAGCTCGTGACTGAGGCTAGTTCTGCTGCAAGTGCTTCTGCAACGGCTGCCGCCGCAGCTTCTGCGACCAGTAGCGCGAGCGCTTCTGCAAACCAAACACCTGTTAAGCATTGATCGCATTTTTTCGTCATTGCAAAGCAGACTGCACGCGCTTTTACTTTAAGCACAGTTCCACTGTACAATTCACCGCTTTTAATCTGAAATTTTCGATTGGAACTCGGGGCGAATTTTGGCAACTGGGCGCAGGCGTTAGGAATCGTCGAATAAAAAAATCTCGGTTAAAGCCACCAAAGTTAGCGTAATCGGTTTGGGTGTCGTGTGGCGATTTGCAATGCTTCTCACGCTCATGACTTAGTCCTTTGAAACGCTAGCCTTTCAAACATCAATTTTTGCGTAATTTTTTCTAACCTATGGCCGTATTTACATCAGTGACCTTGCAGGATTTGGAACCTTGGATGCAGCAGTATCCGCTAGGGAAAGCGCTCGCGATTCGGGGTATTTCGTCGGGTATTGAAAACAGTAATTTTTTCGTCGATACGGAGCAAGGCGAATTTGTTTTGACGATTTTCGAAAACCTCAGTTTTGAGCAATGCCCTTTTTATCTGAAATTGATGCGGCATTTGGCTGATCGTGATGTCCTCGTGCCTGCGCCCATTGCGAACCATGCGGGTGAACTCTGCGTTGCGCTTCATGGCAAACCAGCTGCTTTGGTCAGTAAGCTTGAAGGCAGCTCGCAAATGTCGCCTTTGCCTGTGCATTGTCGTGAAGTGGGCACGATGCTGGCACGCTTACATTTGGCGGCACAAGATTTTCCTATCAGGCAGCCTAATTTGCGTGGTTTAGATTGGTGGTTGATGACCGTGCCGACGGTATTGGAATTCTTGTCGGACGAAAATCGGAGTTTGATGCAAAATGAAATCGCGCACCAAAGTGCATTTGCGCAAACGGACACTTATCGCGCATTGCAACAGGGTCCAGTGCATGCTGATTTATTTCGCAATAATGTGATGTTTGTGGGCGAGCGTCTGACAGGTTTTTTTGATTTTTATTTTGCTGGTTGCGACACTTGGCTGTTTGATGTGGCCGTGACGGTGAATGACTGGTGCATTGATTTGGCGACCGGTGAATTGGATGTTGATCGCGTAAGCGCAATATTGTCGGCCTATCACGCAGTAAGACCATTTACCGCACCTGAAGCGCAGGCCTGGCGTAGCTCCTTGCGCGCTGCGGCTTTTCGTTTTTGGGTATCGCGCGTCTATGATTTTTATAAACCTCGCGAAGCTGAGATGTTAACACCACACGACCCGACTCACTTCGAACGTATTTTGCGCTTGCGTGTGCGTGCGGCGATCCCTGATTTACCTGTGAGTGGGTGTTGAGTATGGATGCATTGTCTAATGGTTGGACTTGGGTGCGAATGAGCTATCGTTTGTTTTCTAAAAATCCCTTTGGATTGAGCTTGATGTTTATGACGATGGTACTTAGTTTGGTACTTTGCGTTGTTGTGCCTTTGTTGGGGCAGATCGCGGCATTTATATTGATGCCGGTTTTTGCGATGAGTATGATGCAGTCATGTCGTCAGGTTGATTTGGGTGAAGCTTGTTCCTTGCAGAATTTTTTTAGCGTGTTTCGCTCTGCGAGTTTCAAAACGCTTTGTCTGTTGGGGGTGGTGCAAACGGTAGGCTTGATTTGCTCCTTAGGCTTGACGATGTTAGTCGATGGCGGTGCCTTACTTGACTTGTTTAGACACCCTGAAATTTTGCAGAGTAAGGATGGTTTGCCGCCGACGATTTTAATGAGTGGATTGATGATGCGACTGTTCGATCTTCCCTTCACTTTGGTGCTTTGGTTTGCACCACCACTGATTGCTTGGCAGGACATGGCGCTGGGTAAAGCGATGTTTTATAGTGCTGTGAGCGTGTGGCGAAATCGCCGCGGATTTTTTGCTTACTTTTTGTCGTGGCTGGCGATCTTTTTGGGCATCCCTTTGCTGTTGTCGTCGATTGCGAGCTTAACAGGGGTGGCATCTATATTGACTGCTTTTGCTTTGCCATTGATGTTAATGCTGACAGTGCTTGCGAATTGCTCTTTCTACGTAATGTATCAAGCGGTTTTTGAAAACAGGGAAGGGCCTTCCCTGTAGTTGTGGCTGGTAGAGTTCTTGGATAAACTAAGTCCTTGATTCGGTCGTTTGCAAGACTTCATGTTCGGAGGCGAGCGCTAGGTCATCGATGATTTCGTAGCTATGCGTGATGTCGGCAGTCTTGGCGAGCATAATCGAGGCCGAGCAATATTTTTCGTGAGAGAGTGTGATTGCTCTTTCCACCAAATTAGGTTTGAGATCGCGTCCAGTGACCACAAAATGAAAGTGAATTTTGGTGAAGACTTTTGGGCCGCTCTCCGCGCGTTCTGCACTGAGTTTGACGCGACAATCACGGACATCTTGCTTGCCTTTGCGTAGAATTAATACGACATCAAAAGCTGAACAACCGCCAGTGCCGAGCAATACCATCTCCATAGGACGCGGTCCAAGATTACGCCCACCCCCTTCTGGTGCGGCATCCATCAATACGGCGTGACCCGACTCGGTTTCGGCCAAGAAACTCATGCCCGAGGTTCCCATCCATCTTACAGTTGCTTCCATGTTCATTAACTCCTTTGACTTAAGTCAGCGCAAGTAATGCACTGAAATTTTGTGGGTGATTCACAATGTCATATTGTAACTGAGACACGAAATTTGCTCTCGGCTTTCGGTTAAAAACTACAATTCGCACCTTAAAACCACAAAAAAGTTCGATTTCTGCACCGATAGGGGGCGAAAACCGATACTTTCTAAATAGAATTAAGTTTCCCTAGCAGAACAGAAGCCTTTGACTTAATATGAATCAACGGAAACATTTGCAGGTCTTTTTGGGTGTGCTTTTGTGGTTTTTCATGAATCTCCTCCGTCACTTCAGGTGACTTCTTCCCGAAGCTAGTCTTCGGGTTTTTTTTGGTCGAACGCTTTTTGAGTGAACACTAAATCCCTGTATCGTAATCAGTGCTTGCACTAAGTCTTTGAAAACACTATAATTTCCGACTCTCTCTATTAAGCAAAGCACCTCAGAGGGATTTAACAAGGGCGCGTCCGCTGTAACTTGGGCGGAACCACCGACAATCGGGTGTTTTTTATTTCTTTTTTTTAGGATTCAACATGAAAACCTTTTCCGCTAAGGGCCATGAGGTTCAGCGCGACTGGTTCGTGATTGACGCGACAGATAAAGTTCTCGGACGTGTTGCCAGCGAAGTGGCACTCCGTTTACGCGGCAAGCATAAACCAGAATTTACTCCCCACGTTGACACGGGCGATTTCATCGTCGTAGTGAATGCAGGCAAACTGCGCGTGACGGGCACTAAAGCTCTGAACAAGATTTACTACCGCCACACTGGATACCCAGGTGGTATCTACGAAACGAACTTCCAGAAAATGCAAGCTCGTTTCCCAGGTCGCGCATTAGAGAAAGCTGTTAAAGGCATGTTGCCTAAAGGCCCGCTCGGTTACGCGATGATCAAAAAGCTCAAAGTCTATGCAGAGGCAACACATCCGCATGCAGCGCAGCAACCACAAGTACTCGACATCTAAGGAATAGCCATGATCGGTAATTACAACTACGGAACTGGCCGTCGCAAGAGCGCAGTTGCTCGCGTATTCCTGAAAACAGGTAGCGGCAAGATTGTGGTCAACGGCAAGCCAGCCAATGAATACTTTTCTCGTGAAACAGGTTTGATGGTGATTCGTCAGCCACTGGAATTGACTAAGCATCTCGAAACATTCGATATCATGGTCAATGTACACGGCGGCGGTGAATCTGGCCAATCCGGTGCGGTTCGTCACGGTATCACCCGTGCTTTGATCGACTACGATGCGACATTGAAACCTGAATTGTCCAAAGCGGGCTTCGTTACGCGTGATGCGCGTGAAGTTGAACGTAAAAAAGTGGGTTTGCGCAAAGCACGTCGCGCAAAGCAATTCTCCAAGCGTTAATTTGCTTTTTGCAGATTTTTGCTGGAAAGAAAAAACCGCCATTTTGGCGGTTTTTTTTCGCCTTGTGCACTGACCTGTCGACTGACGAAAACCCCTCAACGCCGAGACGCTAAGACGCAGAGAAAATCGAAAAGAGAGGAAGCAGCTTCTCCGCATTTTCTCCGCGCACCTCCGCGTCTCTGCGCCTCGGCGTTGAGGGGTTTAGTTTTTGCTGAAACTATATTTGTCGGCTTGGGCTCACTCTTCAAAAAACCGTGAAATGAGTAAAAATTTGGTAAAACGGATGCAATCTCTTAACGCAAAACCCCTCAACGCCGAGACGCTAAGACGCAGAGAAAATCGAAAACAGAGGAAGCAGCTTCTCCGCATTTTCTCCGCGCACCTCCGCGTCTCTGCGCCTCGGCGTCGAGGGGTTTAGTTTTTGCTGAAACTATATTTGTCGGCTTGGGCTCACTCTTCAAAAAACCGTGAAATGAGTAAAAATTTGGTAAAACGGATGCAATCTCTCAACGCAAAACCCCTCAACGC
>JAHFQV010000088.1:5068-8663 GCA_023259175.1 Oxalobacteraceae bacterium
GAGGGGTTTAGTTTTTGCTGAAACTATATTTGTCGGCTTGGGCTCACTCTTCAAAAAACCGTGAAATGAGTAAAAATTTGGTAAAACGGATGCAATCTCTCAACGCAAAACCCCTCAACGCCGAGACGTTAAGACGCAGAGAAAATCGAAAAGAGAGGAAGCAGCTTCTCCGCATTTTCTCCGCGCACCTCAGCGTCTCTGCGCCTCGGCGTTGAGGGGTTTAGTTTTTGCTGAAACTATATTTGTCGGCTTGGGCTCACTCTTCAAAAAACCGTGAAATGAGTAAAAATTTGGTAAAACGGATGCAATCTCTCAACGCAAAACCCCTCAACGCCGAGACGTTAAGACGCAGAGAAAATCGAAAAGAGAGGAAGCAGCTTCTCCGCATTTTCTCCGCGCACCTCAGCGTCTCTGCGCCTCGGCGTTGAGGGGTTTTAAGTTTTTGATGTGTGTACGCTCGATGCGATAGGCGGGCTTGGGTGCAATCGACTATTGGGGAATCAGGTTTCGGCTGCTAGAATGGGCGCACAATTTCTTACTAGGTTTGGGGCTGCAAAAATGATCAAAATTGGTATTGTGGGTGGAACAGGTTATACCGGCGTGGAGTTGTTACGCATTTTGGCGACGCATCCCGAGGCGCAGTTGACCGCTATCACTTCACGTAAAGAAGATGGCGTGCCTGTCGCGCAGATGTATCCTTCTTTGCGCGGTCGGGTTGATTTGGCGTTTTCCGCGCCCGACAAAGCGAATTTGAATGAATGCGACGTGGTATTTTTTGCGACACCTCATGGTGTTGCGATGGCGCAGGCACCTGAATTGTTGGCGCATGGTGTTAAGGTGATTGATCTCGCTGCAGATTTTCGTTTGCAGGATGTGAGCGCTTTTGAAAAATGGTATGGCATGCCACATAGTTGCACAGAACTTTTGGCTGAGGCGGTGTATGGCTTGCCCGAACTCAATCGCGAGCGTATCAAAACGGCGCGTTTGATTGGTAACCCAGGCTGTTACCCGACCACGATGCAATTGGGTTATGCGCCTTTGCTGAAGGCGGGTGTGATTGATGCGGCTAGCTTGATTGCCGATTGTAAGTCCGGTGTTTCTGGTGCCGGACGCAAAGCGGAAATAGGTATTTTATTCTCCGAAAGCAGTGACAGTTTCAAAGCTTATGGCATCGCTGGGCATCGCCATACGCCCGAGACAGTTGAGCAATTACAGCGCCTGACGAAGGATAAAATTGGCCTTGTGTTTGCGCCGCATTTGGTTCCCATGATACGTGGCATGCATTCGACCTTGTATGCGCAGTTGAATCAGGAAATTTCCAACGAGGCGCTGCAAGCGCTGTTTGAGAACGCCTATGCCGACGAGCGGTTTATCGATGTAATGCCGTTTGGTTCTCATCCCGACACCCGTTCGACGCGGGCGTCGAATATGCTCAGGATCGCTTTACACCGGCCTGAAAATGCCAAGACCGTGGTCATTTTGGTGGTACAGGATAACTTGGTCAAAGGCGCTTCAGGTCAAGCCGTGCAATGTATGAATTTGATGTTTGGTTTGGCCGAAGACTGCGGTTTGCATCACGTTCCGGTAACGCCATAATGTTTAAAAAACTGTGGAATCGTCGTATCACGGCGTCGAAAATGACGATCAGCCAGCATATGCCTTGGCCACTTAAATTCGCCTTGATTGCGGCGGGTTTAGGCGTGGCGGCAGCTATCGCGGTGGGAACTTATGAAATGGGACGTAATTTCGCCTTTGGTCCTAAATACTCTCCACAGCAGATGACGGAGCTACAGGACAAAGTCACGCAATTGACCGCCGAACGCGAACAGTTATTGGCCACCGCGGCGACCATAGAAAGTCAGCAAAATATAGAAAAGTCTGTACAAAAGCAGTTGACCGACCAAATCAATAGCTTGACCAATGAAAACAACAAAATCAAAGAAGACCTCGCGTTTTTCGAGAGCCTGATGCCTTCGGCGAATCGCCCGCAAGGGATTAGCATTCAACGCGCTAAAATAGAGATGAGCGGGGCAAACCAGTTACGCTACCGTGCTTTAGTGATGCAGGGAGGCAAGGCCAGCCATGAATTTTCGGGTGAAATGCATATTAGCCTGACACTGGTACAGGCGGGTAAACCTGTTATGATGGAATTTCCCGATTCGAAATTGGGTGACTCTGGCAAACTCAAACTCACGTTTAAGCATTACCAAAAACAAGAGGGAAGCATCAATTTGCCAGAGGGTGCAAGTGTCAAGTCGGCGCAAATTACCATCCTAGAAAAAGGTGAATTGCGGGCGAAGCAGTTACTTAGTTTGTAGAATAATGGTTGGGTAAGCGCCAAAAATATAAAAACGAGAGGAATTGACATGTTTAATCGCAAAGAAAAAAGTACGATCGATAGCCTGATTGGGGCGTCAACGCATATTGAGGGTAATGTCCATTTCAAGGGCGGGCTTAGAATAGATGGTCACGTTAAAGGCAATGTCGTTGCCGATACCAGTAATTCGAGTATTTTGGTGATATCAGACCAAGCAGTTATTGATGGCGAAGTGCGCGCTGGTCATGTGGTGGTCAACGGTGTGATCAATGGCCCCGTGATTTCGACCGAATTGATCGAGTTGCAAAGCAAAGCCCGAATTTCCGGCGATGTGCATTACAAAGCTTTGGAAATGATGAATGGCGCTCTGGTTTCAGGAAAGCTTGCGCATGATCAAACACTAGAACCGGTTTTGAAACTCGCTGCCTCTAACTAGCTTCCTGAACCTAGTCTATAATAGAGTTTTGGAACCTGAATATTTCATCTGCTCGGCGAAGTGAATAGGTTCAACACTATCATAGGAGTACATCATGAATGCCGTAAGCGACATCCCAACACCGATTATTTTTACCGAAAGTGCTGCAGCTAAAGTTGCGCAATTGATCGAAGAAGAAGGCAATCCCGATTTGAAATTGCGTGTATTTGTGCAAGGCGGTGGTTGTTCGGGATTTCAATATGGTTTCACATTTGATGAAATCACGAATGAAGACGATACCGTGATGGATAAAAATGGCGTGCAATTGTTGATTGATGCGATGAGCTACCAGTATTTGTTGGGTGCGGAAATCGACTACAAAGATGATTTGGAAGGCGCGCAATTCGTCATCAAAAACCCGAATGCGCAATCAACTTGCGGCTGCGGGTCTTCTTTCTCGGTTTAATCATCGATTGATCGCATAGCTCGTATATTTTAGATTTAAAAAGCCATTCATATGCATCGTATGAATGGCTTTTTAATTTGCGCTCGCAAATTAGGCGCGTGTTGTAATCCCACCCCCACAGTTTAAAACCATCGCTCAAAATCAAAAAAAATGCGCTCAGAAAAGGGTGTTGGGATTATGATTAAACGATGAACGTTCAACGCCAAACAGCACTCGTTAAAGCCCTGCGCAAGGTCTTACCAGCGCAGAATATTTTGTTCGATGCGGAAGACACCCGACCCTACGAATGCGATTCACTGAGCACGGTTCGGGTCTTACCTATGGTGGTTGCGCTGCCTGAAAACGAGGCGCAGATTTTGGCCATTCTTGCCGTATGTCGCCAGTTTCAAGTACCCAT
>JAHFQV010000088.1:8763-13008 GCA_023259175.1 Oxalobacteraceae bacterium
GACCCTACGAATGCGATTCACTGAGCACGGTTCGGGTCTTACCTATGGTGGTTGCGCTGCCTGAAAACGAGGCGCAGATTTTGGCCATTCTTGCCGTATGTCGCCAGTTTCAAGTACCCATCGTACCGCGTGGTGCGGGCACGGGTTTGTCGGGTGGCGCGACTCCGATTGCGGGTGGCTTAGTCTTATCGACCGCAAGGCTCAATAAAATTATTCGCCTCGATGCTTACGCAAGATATGCGGTGGTGCAGCCAGGTGTGCGTAATCTGGCGGTGTCGGATGCAGCGGCACAGTATGGACTATTTTATGCGCCCGATCCTTCGTCTCAACTCGCTTGCACCATTGGCGGTAACGTTGCTGAAAATTCGGGTGGGGTACATTGCCTCAAATATGGTTTGACCCACCCAAACGTATTAGGTGTTCGACTCATCACTATGGAGGGTGAGATCTTGGAACTCGGGGGAACCGCACCAGATGCGCCCGGACTTGATTTACTTTCTTTGGTGATTGGTTCTGAAGGTTTGCTCGGCATTTTGACTGAAGTGACGCTAAAGTTGCTGCCGATGGCACAGACCGCGCAAGTGATCGTCGCCTCGTTTGAGCGTATTGAAGACGCGGGACGTGCGGTCGAAAATATCATTGCGCACGGCATCATTCCAGCGGGGCTAGAGATGATGGATCAAACTTCAGTGCGTATGGTTGAACCATTTGCACGCGCTGGTTATGACACCGAAGCGGCGGCGATTTTGCTGTGCGAATCGGACGGCAATGCCAATGAAGTGATCGATGAAGTGGCGCGAGTATCGCAAATTTTAACGCAGGCCGGGGCGCGACATTTACGCATATCGTATAGTGAAGAAGAGCGGCAAAAACTGTGGTCGGGGCGAAAAAATGCATTTCCTGCGGCGGGACGTATTTCGCCGGATTATTACTGCGTTGACGGCACGATACCACGCAAACATTTGGCAAAAATGTTGACCGCGATTGAGGCCATGAGTGTGCGATATGGCTTGGCATGCGCCAACGTATTTCATGCGGGTGATGGCAATTTACATCCACTTATTTTGTTTGATGCGAATCAAGCGAATGCCTTTGATACGGCTGAAAAAATGGGTGCAGAAATTCTCGCGCTCTGCGTTGAACTGGGCGGCACGATCACGGGCGAACATGGTGTGGGTATCGAAAAATTAAATTCCATGTGCGTGCAATTTTCGGCTGAGGAGTTAAGCGTTTTCGAGGGCGTGAAATGCGCTTTCGATCCGGCACGCTTACTCAATCCTGAAAAAGCAATCCCCACTTTGCACCGTTGCGCGGAATATGGACGCATGCACGTCACGCGCGGCAAGAGCCGCTTTCCTGAATTGCCGCGATTTTGAAAATCATAAAAAAAGCGAAAACGACTGATGACCAAGCGCAAGCACGAGAGTAGCAAGCAAGCCGAAAAAATGCAGCACAGCCACGCTGGGTTTCGCGACCGTATCCTTGAAACAGTCGCAGAAAGGCAAACGCTGTATATCAAAGGAAGTGGCAGCAAAGCGTGGTATGGCGCAGCCGCTGAGGGCAGCGCGTTTCCAACAAATATTTTGCATGCCAGCGAGTACAAGGGCATCATTGCCTATGAACCTAGCGAACTTTACCTCACCGTGCGCTGCGGTACTGCGCTGACAAAAGTGGAAGAAGTATTGGATGACTATGGCCAAATGCTCGCTTTTGAACCACCGCATTTCGGACCGCACGCCACCGTGGGCGGCATGCTCGCATGTGGCCTTTCCGGTCCGCGACGCGCCAATGCAGGTGCGATGCGTGAACATGTGCTGGGTGTTTTGATGATGGATGGACGCGGCAATGTGCTGCAATTTGGCGGACAGGTGATGAAAAACGTTGCAGGCTTTGATGTCTCGCGCTTGATGGTGGGATCCCTAGGGTGTTTAGGTTTGATACTAGACATTACGCTCAAAGTGCTACCTAAACCGCAGGCAGAAATATCCCTCGCTTTTGAAATGTCTGAACTCGACGCGCTTGATTGCTTGAACCGATGGGCAGGACAAAGCTTACCGATATCGGCGAGTAGCTATCATGTTGGGCGCTTGATGCTCAGACTATCGGGAAGCGAAGTCGCATTGCAATCGGCACGAAAAAAACTAGGCGGTCTGGAAATCCTGGATGCTAAAGCTTATTGGCAGAGTCTACGAGAACAATCGCATCATTTTTTTTTGCCAGAACAAGACCATCAACTCTGGCGCATGGCACTGCCAAGCAGTGCGCCAGCATTGCCGATTCGTTGTAAAACGATGATAGAGTGGGGCGGGGCACAGCGTTGGCTTTGGACACACGAAAGTGCCGATACATTGCGTGTGATGGCCGAAAAAATGGGCGGGCATCTCAGCCGCTTTCGGTATGGCAGCGGCGCTACTTTTGCAGTGCTTCCCGCACCTGTCTTACAGATACATCAGCGACTTAAAAAACAATTTGATCCAGCTTATATTTTTAATCGTAGTCATTTGTTTGAGTCGGGAAATACTGACGAGCGAACATGAATAAAGTATGCAAACACAACTGAGCCAGACGTTTAAAGAGACAGCACAAGGCAAAGCCGCCGATGCGATTTTGCGTAGCTGCGTTCACTGCGGCATGTGTAATGCGACTTGCCCTACTTATCAACTATTGGGCGATGAACGCGATAGCCCACGCGGACGCATTTACCTCATCAAACAAGTGCTGGAAGGGCATACACCCACGCAAAAAACACAAAGTCATTTAGATCGCTGTTTGAACTGCGGCGCGTGCGAATCGACTTGCCCTTCGGGTGTGGCGTATTCAGCCTTGCTCGATATCGGACGGGAGCTAATGCAAAAGGCGCAGGCGCGTCCACTGCACATGCGTTTGTTCCGCAGCGCGCTGGTAAAAATACTGACGCATCAGCGTAGCTTTGCAAGCGTTTTGACATGGGCGAGTAAAGCACGCAATTTCATGCCAAAACGGTGGCGTGAAAAATTACCCATGATACGCCCAGCAGGAGACTGGCCAGCGCAGACTCACGCGCGACGAGTGATTTTGTTAGAGGGCTGCGTGCAAGCCGTGATGGGCGCAAATATCAATGCAGCGTGCGCAAGGGTGCTCGATGCAATCGAGGTGCAAAGCATCTATGCCCCCCAGTCTGCGTGCTGTGGTTCTCTGCATGCGCATTTGGATCAGCGCGAAGCCGCGCTCGACCTGGCGCGACAAAACATCGACGCTTGGTGGCCGCTATTGCAGCCGGACGCGTCGCAAGTTTTAGCCGGTGCCGAGTATATCGTGATGACTACTTCGGGATGCGGCGTGCAGGTGAAAGACTATGGACGCTTATTGGCCGATGACCAAGACTACGCCGCGAAGGCAGAAGAAATCAGCGCGCGTTGCCTCGACCTAGCTGAATATCTGCCGCGTTTTAAAACTGGATTACAGAATTTGCTGAAGAGAGAGTCGAGCACAGTAGCAAGCACAGTGCCAAGCGCAGATAGCCACATCCGACTAGCGTGGCATGCACCTTGCACTTTGCAGCACGGGCAAAAAATTAAGGGAAATGTCGAACAACTCTTAAGCGGCCTAGGCATCGATCTGCAGACCTGCGCAGACGCGCAAAGCTGCTGCGGATCGGCAGGCACCTACTCATTATTTCAAAGTGAAATCGCAGACCAACTACGCGATCAAAAACTCGCCGCACTAGACGCGTGCAATGCGGATGTCATTGTCTCAGCCAACCTAGCCTGCCAAGCCCACCTACAAAGCGGCACCCATTTGCCGGTGCGGCATTGGATAGAAATTCTGGATCAGGTCTTGACTCAAAAACGCGCATAAGTCGCACTGTCCTCACGCATCGGCCTCCAGAAACGCTTATTTATGCTGCTCTTTCAAGAGCTGTATTTGCCAACTCAATAATCGCGCTTCTTGACCAAGAAGATCTTCGGAACTGGCGCTGCCAAGCTTTACTTTTCGTTCAAGACGGTCACGAATTAAAGTTTCGGATTTGACGATCTCTTGCATCACGCTTATCCGTTGCGGATGACTCTCCGCATAGCCCAGTGTTGTTTGCAAAATCGCCCGCTCCAACTCATCAACAGTGTCCTGATTCACACCACCAAGCGCAAGTTTCGCCCTCCGTTCAACAAGCATTTGTTCCAAAATCGCAAGGTGTTTTTGCTCTAAATGCCGTAGCCGGGTTTCGGGTTTTTCAGGCGGGCTTTCTAATTTCTGTTCCGCAAAAGC
>JAHFQV010000088.1:13108-15502 GCA_023259175.1 Oxalobacteraceae bacterium
TTAATAAAATATAGAAAACAAAATGGATTTTCGATCTAAGCATCCTTTGTTTATCATTCGCAACATAGCATTTACCGTATTTTCCCCATGGTCTTATAATAAAACGGCCATCTTCGGCTCTGTAAAAAAGTAAATCTGAAATTATTTCCATTTTATTAATCATTGATTGTTCAAGAGAAATGAATTGTTACGATGCGCCGAGTCAGCATTGTCCCGACAAGAAATTGTTAAAACATACTCAAATTACTTGCTAGCGTCAAGTCGGCCAAGATTTTGACGAAGCGCAAACAACTTCAACCCTATTTTGGGTCTAACCGGTTTCTATTTTGGGTATTAGATTCGCAGCCATCTACTCGGCTTCAGAAATTGGCGAGCGCGGATTCATAGCTCAAACAAATAACCCTCTCTCGCCACACCGGAAATGCAAAATATAAAATCCGCGATGAAATTGCGGCGTGAAGACCCGTTAAACCGTTTCCACGCTCAGCCGATTGAGTATCCGGATTGCGAATTGCTCGCTGTTCGTTGATCGGTAAAAAACTCACTGGCATCTTGAGCGGCGTGGGATGATGCTAGTTGCTGGGACGGAGTTGCATTCCCTTCTCTTCTCGCAATCGTGTCGGCTATCATCTATCATTTCAATTCCCAATGGAAATCTCGGTTTAACAAAGGATAATTTATGTTCGCTGCAGTTGATCTTGGTTCGAATAGTTTTCGGATGCATATTGGGTTTTATGAGGAGAGTGGTTTTCGGATCGTCAAGAGTGCGCGTGAACCGATACGTTTGGCGGCGGGTCTTGATGCGCAAATGAAATTGAGCGATGAGGCCATGCGGCGTGGGCTTGATTGTCTGGCGCGGTTTCGGCTTATTTTGGCGGATTATCCGGGTGTTGTGGTTGCGGTCGTGGCGACCAATACCTTGCGTATTGCGGCTAATCGCGAAGTGTTTTTGCAGGCCGCTGAAGAGGCGATTGGGTGTCCAATTGCGGTGATCTCGGGTGAGGAGGAGGGGCGCTTGATTTATATGGGGGTTGCGCATGCCTTAGCTTCGCCCACAGAGCGGCGTTTGGTGATCGATATTGGTGGCGGTTCGACTGAGGTGATTTTGGGGCGTGGTCATGAAATACTGGAGGTGGAATCGTTTGCGGTTGGAACGGTGAAGCATTTTTCCAGTTATTTTCCGCGCGGGGATTTGAGGCGTGCGCATTTCGATGCGGCGATCTTGGCTGTGCGCTCGCTCCTTGAGGATGCGCGACCCTTGTTTGCGCCTGATCTGTGGCGTGCGGTGTACGGTAGTTCGGGAACGATGCGCGCGATTTCCGAAGCGCTTGCTAAGAATGGTTTTGGTGACGGTGAGTTGCGTTTAGATCAGCTTTGCGCATTGCGTGATTTTTGCGTCACTCAAGCGAGCATCGATCAATTGAATTTAAACGGTGTTCGACCTGAGCGCATGGCGATGTTGGTCGCCGGATTGGCAATCTTGATAGGCTTGTTTCAAGAGTTGAAAATTGAAGTTTTGCATCCGATTGATGCGGGCTTGCGGTTGGGGGTGTTGTGGGACCTTGTTTTGCGTTCCACCCAGCGTGATCGGCGCGAGCAGGCGGTGTTGGCGTTTTGCGGAGACTTTAAAGTTGATCTTGAGCGAGCGGGGCGGCTCGCAGCGATTGCTCGCGCTTTGTACTTGCAGTTAAAGCCAAGTTCCGATGCGCTTTCAAAATATTTGGCTTGGTGCTGCCTGCTGCACGAGGTGGGGTTGCTGGTGTCGCGCACCGCGTATCACAAGCATGGCAGTTATCTGATAGAGCATGCCGATCTGGCTGGATTTTCTGCGCGAGAGCAAAGGATGATGAGTCGTTTGGTCTTGTCTCAAAAAGGTAATCTACGGAAAGTGACAAATATTCTTTCTGATCTCGATTTCGCTAAGGCGGTGCTCGCGCTACGGTTTTCAGTGAGCTTAATGCATACGCGTATTGGCCTTGATGACTTGGATTTTAATCTGAAGATGAAAAATAAAATCGAGCTCGATATTGCGCAGGCGTGGGTCAGCTTGCATCCAACGGTGGCGTGTTGGTTGCAAAAAGAGGTCGATGTTTGGCGCGAAATTGGTGTGGAATTTGTGGTGCGTAGTAATGGCACGCGCACGGTTTAGAGTTCGCTTTATGGGTTATGGGTGAAAGTCCTTCGTAAAAATTTTCGGGAATTATATTCATCTGTTTGAAAGTAGGCATGGAAAATCTACGATAAATAGTGTAAATTGTTTATATCGTTTATGGGTTTATCGATTTTGAGTTTTTTATGGTAAAGGAGAGCTGTGATGACGACCGCGAAGAAAAAGATACAAGCACTCAAATCAGTTGCAAGTCCAAAAGCGAGCAGGCCTGCGCGCGTAGCGGC
>JAHFQV010000182.1 GCA_023259175.1 Oxalobacteraceae bacterium
GATAGCGATGTACGCGACAAGCTCGACTTAAATGCGCGTCTTTTGCAAACTTCGCCAGTTGCCGAAACGGCTTTCCGGCAAGCGGCTCTTTGGGCGGAATATGGCAATGAATTGCAAGCAAATCTGCAATTTCAAAAAGCTGCGCTGGCGTATCCAATGCAAGCACCTATGTATGCGCAGCGATATGAAATTTTGGCTGCGAGTGAGCCAGACAATTACCTTGGACTAGCCCACTTCGCAAGGGAAGAACTGAGTCGCTTGCAGCTTAAATAATCTCCAAATGTAGGTGTAGGTGGATGATATTAAGAGAGCCGCTTCGTTTAGCTCGATACTTTGATTTGGCGTAATCGTGCTCATGAAACGGCGCACCGTCATTTGCAACTTATCGCGGGCAGCTCAGTGTGAAATTCCATTTGGTATTTGTCGAGCCTTGGCAGTTGGGTTGTACTTGAATGATCACCTGAGTGCTATAGCCAGTTAGATTTAGATTTAAGGTGCCTGCGCCGCTGACACAGCCGGTGTCTGCGATCGTTCGACCTCCGTATTCGATGATCATGCGATCGGCCACGTCAAACATTTCGTAGCGAAATTGCGCAACGCCGATATGTGCGCCTATATTTATCGTGATGGTTTGTGGGGGATTGGTGCCCGCTTCCGAAGCAGTGTTGCAGTCGATGACGACGGGTATTGCTTCGCAAGCGGATTCGTAAAGCGCCTTTTGATAACCGGCGCGACAACCACACATTGGACGGTTTTCGGTTTGATCCCAATAGGGAACAGTGTTAGCGTAGGCTGAGCAATTGAGTGCGGCGACTCGTTCGTTGGCCGATAGTTCCCGTTCACAGCGTTCGTTGTTGCGATTGTAGCGGGTACCCGCAATGCATTCGCAATTGACTCTTTGCTGTTCGCGATTCCAGTTCGGCTCGGAATTGGGCCAGCGCGAGCAATCGGTATTGGCAAGCAGGGCGTTGATGTCGCGCTCGCAAGCTTGGCTGTCTGAGTTGTAGCGATACCCTGAGTTGCATTGGCATTTCACTTTATTGTGATTGGTGTCCCAATGTGGTGCGGTATTGGGCCAAGTTGAGCAATCAGTGTTCGCCAATTGTGTAGCGATATCGGCTAGGCAGGTATTGGATGCCGGGTCGCGTTTATAGCCAGCGCTGCAGCGGCACCCGGCGCGATTTTTCGAGGCATCCCAATAGGCTTCGGCATCACCATAACTGGAGCAATCTTTGGCACGTACTTCTGCTTTCCAATCCAGCACGCATTGTTTAAATATGTCGTCGATGACGTAACCGCTTTGGCATCGACAATCCGCGCTTAGGGATTGTGGATTCCAATACGGCTCACTATGCGCTCCCAGACATTGTTGTTGCGCCAGCGCGGTGGCTTGGTTGGCGACGCACACTTGTTGGCCGGGTATGGCTTGGTATCCATCGCGGCAACTGCAAACGACTTTATTTTTTGCGTCGCTCCAGCGCGGTTCGGTATTGGGGTAGCGCGAACAATTGGCCTTGTTTAGCAGATGTTGCTGGTCGGTTTCACAGGCATCGCCATTGCTGTTCCATACGCTACCAGCTTTGCAGCGGCACATAGGACGCTGTTCAATGTCGTCCCATACCGCTTCGCTGCTAGGATAACGGCAATTTTTTGCTGCGACTGCTGCGGAATGGTCTATTGGCCGACTGTTTAGTTGTTGTTGACAAGTTTGTAGTTGCGCTTGTGCTGCACCGCCGAGTTTGTTGACAGCCAATTGCGCCGTTACACGTAGGGTATCTGCCTGGGCCATACCCTGACGGACATCGGGAGGAGCATGATCCAGACAAGCGCTGCTATCGGTTTGCGCTGTGCTCGTCGAATCATTGCTTGCGCCGCCGTTATTGACTGGCTTGATGCCAGAAAGCGCGCGTGCGCGCAAGGCTGCAACCTGAGCTTGTGCCTGTTGGAGTTCATTTGTTTTTAGTCCCAATACTGCAATGGCATCGAGCAATTGCTGTATGCGGGTCGTCGCTGTAGTTGTGTTTGACAGCAAATCTCGAGGAGCTGCGGCGATTATTTGTGCCAAGCCTGGACGTTCTCGATCCGCAGCTGCAGTTGACCAAGCGCGATCGAATATCAGTAATGAAGCTAAGGCGCTATTGAGTGCAGTGAGATCGATCTTTGGTGCTATGACAGCGTGTGCTGGTGTCGCACCTGCGGTTGTTCGGCGTTTTAGTAGTTGCTGGCGCCGGTCTTGCAGTGCATCCACTTGCAGCGCTAAGAGGGCTAATGCGTTGGCTTGTTGATCGATGCTCTGAGCAAGACTTTCTGCGAGGCGAAGCTTGTCTTGGGCTTGGGTCACATCTGAAATGTCATGGCAGCGTGCGGCAATTTGCTGGGCTTTATGCAGGGCAGTCTCGATTTCCGCCTGTTCGCTTTCGAGTTTGCTTAAGGTGTTCGCTAGTATTTGATCTGCATTCGTAATGCCTGTGCATATGGCTTGCGCACCGCTCAAATCATTGCTATTTGGGTTCGAATTCCGGGTCAAGGTCGAGGCTGTCGCATCGCGTCGCGCAAGTTGATTCTGCACATTCGCTAGTTGTGCTTCGAAACCTGACTGTACTTGTTCGAGTTGGCCGCGTAAGCTTGCCAGCAAGGCGCTTAACCGTGCTTCTTCTTTGCTCAGATCGTCCAGTAGTCCTGCTGAGTGATCCTGTTCGGCACGCGCTGGGAGTGTCACGGTAATAGCATCGCTTTGCTTTTCAAGTAATAGTGGCGCGCGGATTGTCGCTTCGCCTGGGCTGCTCACTTCGATAATCAGTCCGCCTATCGGTAGGTTTTTGAAGGTTTGCGCCATGCCGTTCACTTGCATTGCATTTGATTCGGTCAAGACGGCATTGGGCTCCTCGAGTTGGGCGCGTGTCTTAGCCAAGCGTATAGTGACTTTTACGGTGTGATCTGCTGTGTTGCTATTGGTGCCAGGGCGCTCGACATTGATGCTGAGTGTGCCGGTTAATACATAGCTATCTGCTTGGCCGTGATCCGTTAAATGACCCAAATCATCATACGGATAGCTTGCTTCCGCACTGGTCGGCGGCGCGGGAAGTATTTCCGGCGTTTCCCAACTGCCATGGACTGACAGGCCACGCCGTTTCATTTCCGCATTGATCGCTTCTGCGGCCGGCGGAAAACTAGGCCCCAATTGGTGGGCATTGGCATCACGCGTTTGTATTGCATCGAGATGATGTTTAGTGGCGTAACTATTGATCAGGTCCCAGCCAAAGCCACGCGCCATATCCGTACGGATTTCGGTGAAAGTCTCTAGAAGTTCGTCTTTGAGCGGCGCGGGTGCTGGGTTTGCTCGCCGCAGCGCACGCAGAACATCGGCAAATTCGCTGGCGTTAAAGGTCCTCGGTTTCTGCTTGGGTGCAATTTTTTCCATGTAGCGTTTTAAGGCTTCGAAGCTGATCTGCACCATTTCCATATTGAGCGCTTGGGGGTGATAATCGAGCCAATCGGTGCTACCACCCATGGGGAGTCGTAGCGCCAAAGCATGGTCAATATCGCTTTGCATCACGATGGGCCAATGGCCGTAGGCGCTACCGAAACCTGCATGCGGGATTTCATCTTGCAAAAAATGGAGGAAAACGCCAGGATTACCATCGTCAATTGCGAGGGTCCACAGCGCTCCCCTTTGAACTTTGATCTCTGCATCAGCCAGCTTCAGCAACGCGGCTCTATCGGTTGTCTTGGGGTCAGTTACACCCGGATGCAAGTATTCGTTACGAAAAGCATGAAAGCGCCAGCGTGGTTCTTGGGCACTTTCAGTTGCGGCCAGTGACTTCACTTTGGCATAGAGTGTACTCGCCTGTACCGGTTCAGTCGGGTATGCATAATCGACCGACACATTGGCCTTGGCGATGCGAAACGCCTGCTCCGGCGTATAACCAACTTGTCGGGCGATGTAATACGTCAAGGCGAAATGTACGTCGTCGTAATGCGCCTGCGCGGGGACGGTGACACCCAACAGAATTAGTAAAAACAAACACCATCGAGCAATCAGTATCGACCTTATTGAGCAGTGCCAGTTCAATGCGCGGCGGACAAGTGGAAAACCGTCTCGGTTAAAGAATCTCGGCTGTATTTGCATGGCTATCTTCTTCCAATGAGTCAAACGATGACGCGTTGCAAAAAAATTCCTGACGTGTTTCTAGCAAAATTCGAGGCTGAATGACGTGGCAAATAAACTTTTTACCGTTTCCGGAAAGACGCTTGGACGGTGCAATGCATTGCACCCTACGCCTAGCCCACTTCGCAAGGGAAGAACTGAGTCGCTTGAAGCTTAAATAATCCCCAAATGCTGTGTTCCTGCCGATAAATCTCGGTGGCTGGCTTCTTTGCCGCGTAGCTTGATGGCGAGTCGTAATTCATTGACGGAATCGGCGTTGCGTAGCGCATCTTCGTAACTGATGAGGTCTTCTTCGTGCAGATTGAATAGCGATTTATCGAAAGTCATCATGCCG
>JAHFQV010000006.1 GCA_023259175.1 Oxalobacteraceae bacterium
GTCCTTTTTGTTTATTTTTTTCCACGCTCATACGATAATTTATTCTCCAAAAAATAAATAGTACGTAGGGCGCAATGAATTGCGCCGCATGGAAGCGGAATCACAGGAAATCAATGGCGGTTACCCCATCTGTCAGCCCGGTTGCCGCCTAAATCGATATTTGTCATGCGGCTTTTTCACTGCCCCTGTTCCAACTGAAGTGTGAGCTCTATTTACCGTGAATTGAGTCAATTATAGAGACCACATTAGCACCTACCGCGCAGCCAAAATTTTCGGCATCTGATGTTTGTTGCGATCTGGTAAATAAGCATAAAGCCAAGCCCTGACTTGCAAAAAAAATCTCAAATTCGTTTGTGGTCATAAGCTGTTATAATGCACGGTTAAATACTAGCCATTCACGCCTTTTCACTTGCCTGACGCAACATCGCGAAATCTTTCCTTGATGCCGTGTTAGAACCACGGGAGGCTCTTAAGATCACCATGACCCATAGCCCTTTATCCTCTGCCGACACTGCAGCGCCTTTGCCTACGCCGCTTTCTGATGCGCTTGAATTGCCTGATATGCCTGATACCTTGCGTTTTGATTCCTTTGGTTTGGCACCTGAAATTTTGCGCGCATTGAATGATCAAGGCTATGTGCATCCGACGCCGATTCAGGCACAAGCGATTCCTATTGTTTTGCAGGGGCGTGACGTGATGGGGGCGGCGCAGACCGGTACTGGAAAAACAGCGGGGTTTTCGCTTCCGATTATTCAGCTTTTGTTGGCGCATGCAAATGCCAGCGCGTCGCCTGCTCGGCATCCAGTCCGTGCCTTGATTTTGACACCGACGCGTGAGCTCGCTGATCAGGTGGCCGACAATGTGAAGGCGTATTCGCGCCACACCCCTTTGCGCGCTACGGTGGTTTTTGGTGGGGTTGATATGGCACCACAGACGACGGCTTTGCGAAATGGAGTCGAAATTGTGATCGCAACGCCGGGTCGTTTGCTCGATCACGTGCAGCAAAAAACCATCAATCTTTCGCAAACGCAGATTTTGATTATGGATGAAGCGGATCGCATGCTCGATATGGGTTTTTTACCTGACTTGCAGCGCATTATTAATCTCTTGCCCAAGCAACGTCAAAATCTGATGTTCTCGGCGACCTTTTCGCCAGAGATTAAAAAATTAGCGGCCAGTTTTTTGAATAATCCAGTTACGATAGAAGTGGCGCGCAGTAATGCGACGGCGGAAAATGTGACGCAAGTGCTTTACAAAGTCAGTGAAGATGAAAAGCGCGATGCGGTTTCTTTTATCATTCGCGAGCGCGGTTTGCGTCAAGTGATCGTTTTCTCGAATACCAAAATGGGCGCGTCGCGGCTTGCGGTGCATCTCGTGAAGCAAGGCGTGAAAGCGTCGGCGATTCATGGCGATAAATCGCAACAGGAACGCATGGCGGCACTCGAAGCTTTTAAGCAGGGCGAAGTCGAAGTTTTGGTGGCGACCGATGTGGCCGCGCGCGGTTTGGATATTTCGGAAATGCCTTGCGTGATTAATTTCGATTTGCCGTATAACGCCGAAGACTATGTGCATAGAATTGGTCGTACCGGTCGTGCCGGTGCAAAGGGTGATGCCATCTCGCTGCATACCGACAAGGATGAGCGTCTCTTGGTCGATATTGAAAAGCTGATTAAGCAAAAAATTGAGCGCCTACAGTTAGCCGGTTTTGTTGCAAGCTCGGTGCATCACGAAAGACCAAGCTTTAGCCAAGATCGCGCACGAAAATTACCAGAACACACGCCACGCGGCTTTGCCAAACCGCGTGAAAAAATTGATCCTTGGTTCCTAAAACCCTATGAGCCTAGCAGCGCGAATCTGTCGGCACAAAGTGCTAATCAAAGTACGGTGAACGCCAATAGTGCGAATAATAAGCCGCAAAAACGTGCGGCACTGTTAGGCGGTTTCATCAAATCCTAAGCCGAATGCTAGCAGCTAGATCAAAGCAATAAGCCTTGCAACTCGTAACTTGCATCTCACAACTCGCACCACTCACCACTCACCACTCACCACTTAACACAGAGGCTAGTAGACACAGAGAAATCAATAAGAAATGCTTTCCTTTGTGTCTTTAGCCCTACCGCCGCCTAGCTTTGCGCGTGATTTTTGCCCTCCTTCTGCACACCCTAGCTACATCAAAATAATATCGTACTGTTCTTGGTGAAAAACGGTTTCGACTTGTAGGGAAATGGGTTTGCCGATGAAGTCGCCCAACATCGCTAAGTGTTGCGACTCATCTTCGAGAAACATGTCGATCACGACTTGTGATGCCATGATGCGAAATTCGCGCGGGTTAAATTGTTTTGCTTCGCGTAGGAGTTCACGCAAAATTTCATAGCAAATCGTGCGCGCCGTTTTGACTTGTCCTTTACCGCTGCATGCGGGGCAGGGTTCGCACAAAACATGAGACAAGGACTCGCGCGTGCGTTTGCGTGTGACTTCGACCAATCCTAAAGCAGAAAAAGTCGAGACCGATAGTTTGGTGCGGTCGCGCGATAAGGCTTTATTGAGTTCGGCTAAAACAGCTTCTTTGTGCTCACTACTTTCCATGTCAATTAAATCGAGAATGATGATGCCACCAAGATTGCGCAAACGCAGTTGGCGTGCGATGGCAATGGCCGCTTCTAGATTTGTTTTGAATATGGTGTCATCAAAATTACGACCTGCTACAAAGCTGCCCGTGTTGACGTCAATGGTGGTCATCGCTTCGGTTTGATCGATGATGAGATAGCCACCTGATTTGAGGTTGACGCGACGACTTAAGGCACGTTCGATTTCTTCTTCTACCCCATATAAATCAAATAGTGGACGCTCGCCGGTATAGTGCTGTAGCTTAGGTAAGACGGATGGCGTGTAGCTCGTGCCGAATTCTTGCAGCATTAAAAAATTTTCACGCGAATCGATTTGTATGGTGCTAGTTTCTTCGTTGACGAAATCGCGTAATACGCGTTGCGCCAAGTTGAGGTCTTGATATAGTAAGGTAGAACTGGGTAAAGTTTTTGCGAGATGGGTGATGTTGGACCAGGTTCGGCGCAGGTATTCCACATCGCTTTTTAAGTCTTCGTCGGAAGCATCTTCTGCCATCGTGCGGACAATGAATCCACCTTTTTCTTCGGGCTGTAAAAGGGATAGAACTTTACCGCGCAGGGCTTCACGTTCGACTTCATTTTCTATCTTTTGCGAAATCCCGATGTGTGAATCCTGCGGCAAAAATACCAGCATACGCCCTGCGATTGAAATCTGTGTCGAGAGTCGCGCACCTTTGGTGCCTATCGGGTCTTTGATGACTTGCACCGTCACCGATTGACCGTCGTAGAGTAGTTTTTCAATTGGTTTGAGGGGCACATTATTGGGCGCACCATCACCATTATTGGGACGCGCATCCCAAATGTCTGCGACATGCAAAAATGCGGCGCGCTCTAAACCAATATCAATAAAGGCGGACTGCATACCGGGTAAAACGCGCACGACTTTACCCAAATAAATATTCCCCACCAAACCTCGCGATAAGGTGCGTTCGATGTGGAGTTCTTGTACTGCGCCTTGAAAAATAAGTGCAACGCGGGTTTCTTGTGGAGTGATGTTGATCAGTAGGTTTTCGCTCATAGCCTGTTCGAAGAATTTGAAAATTAGAGGTGACTGAGTAACTCCGCAGTTTCGTAGAGAGGCAAGCCCATGATGCCTGAGTAGCTGCCTTTGATCTCTGTGATAAAGCGTGCAGCCATGCCTTGTATGCCGTAACCACCGGCTTTGTCATAGGGTTCGCTGGAGTCGCAATAGTTCAGAATTTGTTCTTCGCTTAATTGCGCAAATGTGACTTCCGATTGTTGGGTCACCTGTAAAAGCTGATGTTGATATTTGAGTGCGATGCTGGTTAGCACCCAATGAGATCGCCCTGCTAATTGGCGTAGCATCAGGATGGCTTCGGCTTTGTCTGCGGGCTTGCCCAGAATGCTTTGATCGACGACCACGGTAGTATCCGCAGCCAGTACTGGTAAAGGCGGCAAATGCCGCGCCTGAACCGTGCTCCAGGCCGCCAGCGCTTTTTCTTGGGTGACGCGCGCCACGTATGTTTCGGGGCTTTCGTTGGGCAGTACGACTTCGCTTACATCGGCACCACGCGGTGCTAAATCGCGCAACAGTAATACTTCGAAGTCAATTCCGATTTGACGTAGAAGTTCGCGCCGACGAGGGCTTTTTGAGGCGAGATAAATTTTTTTACGGTGCGACATGAGGATCAAATCTCAGGAAAAAAAGCGTAAGGCTCGGTCTATGCCATGTGCATTTTCTGCGCACTTGAAAATACGTTTTAAGCACGATGGTAAGGATGATTTTGCGTAATCGACCAAGCACGGTAGAGTTGTTCCGCTAATAATACACGTACCATGCCATGTGGCAAAGTTAAACTCGAAATTCTGATCAAAGTATCTGCCTTCGCCTTAAACTCAGGATCAAGTCCATCGGCACCACCAATCACAAAAACCACATCGCGCCCGTCTTGTTGCCATTCGATGAGCTGATTGGAGAGCGCCATCGACGTCAAATCCTTACCGCGTTCATCCAAAGCGATCACCCGCGCATTTTTCGGTATCACCGCCTCGATTTTACTGCGCTCAAGCGCCATCACAGTTTCAGCCGTCTTGCTACCCGAACGCTCTATAGGCTTAATTTCCTTTAAATGAATTCGAATTTCCGGCGGCATGCGTTTCGCATATTCCTGAAATCCCGTTTCTATCCAAGCGGGCATTTTGTGGCCGACGGCGGCGATGATCAGTTGCATGGGAAGCGGTTCCGGTTCGGTCGATAAGGCGCAGTGCTGGACCATTCTGCGAATGCGTCATTTTGCCGGACTAAGGCTCGACTATCCAGTGAATTCGCACTTGGGGATGGGTAATTGGGGGTGCGTAGTTGGGAGTGAGTGATTGAGCTTAATCCTAAGGATGTCAATCGTTGTTCGATACGTCGAGAGGGCGATTCGACGAAGCCGTATCAAAACAAAGAACCACTCAACATTGGTAGGCAGTAGGCTCTGACCGAGAATTTCCAACAAAGCTGGGCCTATTGGAAATTCTCGATTCAATTACGATAAGATGGGTTTCTTAATAATGCCCAAGGACATCGCAGTGGCGAGCAAGACGATGGCAATGCCGGTGACTATGCCTGTCGTGATCGGTTCACCCAATAATAACCATGCCCATATGGATGCTGTTGCCGGGACCAAGAAAGTCACGGTCACGGCTTTGTTGGCACCTTCGCTTGAGATTAAGTGGAAGAATAAACCGTAGGCCACGCCGGTACAAACTACGCCGAGGATGAACACCGATAACAGCGCTGCTCCGGTGCCATGCTCGATGGCATGTGGCATCGCAGGAATCGCGAATGGCAAGAGTGCTAGGGCGGCCGCAAATTGGCTACCCGCAGCCGTGGCCAACGAAGGAATTCCTTTGGCATTCATGCGAGTATAGGTCGCCGCAAAGCCGTAATTAATCGCAGCACCGATTCCCGCCAAGACCCCGCCTATGACTTCTGGCGTCACTGTCGTCGGCCCTATGCCCACTAACACGCCAACACCGACCAAGCCCAAAAGGAAGGCGCTAATTCTTAGGATGCTTAAGCGTTCGGATAACAATAAAAAGCCGAAGACCGCCGTAAATATCGGTGCCAAAGAATTCATCGTTGCCATATACGCCGAAGGAATGTACAGCGCCGACCAAGCAAACAAGCTAAAAGGAATCGCGGTGTTGGTCAAACCAATGATGAAATAGGTTTTGGCATTTTGTCGCCATGCAAAATCGATACCGCGTTGACGTGCGAACAAATATAAGGCGAACGCCGCCAAAGAAGCACGGCCAAAGGTCGTGAGTATTGGGCCAAATACGGGGGCGGCGATGCGCATTAGCATAAAGCTGGTACCCCAAATGAGGCCTAGCAGAAGGAGTCTTGCGAGATTGGAATTAGACATGTCGATTTTCTTTGTGAGAGGTGAGCGGGTGTCGAGGTAAGCATATCGTAACGGGCAAGACCCCAAAAAGCGAACGATACTTATTGACATCTCCTGTAAGAAAATCTAACAATACCCTATGCTGCCAACTTCCTTAAACTCGCTAGTGACCTTTGAAGCGGCTGCGCGCCTGAAAAGCTATTCGCAGGCGGCTCTCGAGCTGCACATTACCCATAGCGCAATTAGTCAACAAATGCGGCTTTTGGAGGAGTCGCTTGGGCTTGCCCTGTTTGAGCGCAAAGGGCGGCAAATGCAGTTGACACCGGAGGGTGTGCAATTGCTGAAACAAATTCAACCGGCTTTGCGCCAAATTGCGCGCGCACTAGTTCAAGTCAAAAGCGAACAACGCACGCCCGCGATCCACGTCGCCACGCTGCAATCCTTTGCCACATTTTGGTTACTGCCAAGACTAGGGCAATTTCAAAGCAAACATCCCGATATCCTCGTGCATATCCACGCCTCTTTGGGCTTGGTGAATTTGGACCGTCAGCATATGGATATCGCAATACGATTTGGTTTAGGCCAATGGGAGGGGTGTGATGCAGAAAAACTCTTTGATGATCAACTTTATCCCGTTTGTAGCCCCGACTTTAATGGCGGACGTATGCCAAGCAGCCCGAAACAATTAGGTCATTACCGAATTTTATGCGTAGAAAATGGGCGCGAATGGCAACGTTGGGGACAGCTCGCGCAAATTGATATCGATAACTTCAAACACGAAAGCCATCTTAGCGATAGCAATCTCATGCTGACCGCTGCCAAGGCAGGACAGGGCATTGCCGTCGCCAGACATAGTTTAGTGGCCGCTGAAATTGCGGCAGGCAATTTGATACGCTTATTCGATGTCATCGCCCCCTCGGACTACCATTATTATTTGGTGACCACGACGGGCTCGAAAAAAAGCGCCGCCTTGTTGGCGTTTGAAACCTGGCTACGAGAACAAGCCTTGCTTTTCGCGCGGATGTAGCAAGTGGTACGCGATGGTGTAAGTCCTATGGGGGGCAATTTTTCACAACAAGCCGCTAATTTGAGCACCAATCAAGAATAGTTGCAGTGCGCAAAAGGCTTAAAAAAGTAAAGTTTCAGCGACCGTGGAGTAAGCCTTCTCTAAACCAGAAGGCGAACTTTTGTTAAATGTTACAGAAGCAGTTGACCTTCATTCACAGGCGCGACATGATGCACATGATTAGGCCAGTGTGTCCTAATCATAAGCCAATTAATTTCTAATTTTTGAAAATGGGGGAGCTATGATGAAGCAATCAGTTGCAGAATTTTTCGGTACATTTTGGCTGGTATTGGGGGGCTGCGGTAGCGCAGTGTTGGCGGCGGCATTTCCAGGTTTGGGCATCGGTTTCGTGGGCGTGTCACTCGCATTTGGTTTGACCGTGTTGACGATGGCCTATGCGATCGGACATATTTCGGGTTGTCATTTGAATCCTGCTGTTTCTATCGGACTGTGGGTTGGCGGACGTTTTCCAGCCAATAAATTATTGCCGTATATCGCCGCCCAAGTGTTAGGCGGGATTGCTGCTGCGGCGATTTTGTATTTGATTGCGAGCGGCGCAGCCGGGTTTGATGTAAGCAAGGGTTTTGCTTCGAATGGTTTTGCTGCGCATTCCCCCGGAGGCTATTCGATGTTAGCGGCATTTTTGATTGAAGTGGTGCTGACGATGTTTTTTCTGATGGTGATTATGGGCGCGACCGATGCGCGTGCACCAGCAGGTTTTGCGCCGATCGCGATTGGCTTGTGTTTGACTTTGATACACCTCATTAGTATTCCGGTGACCAATACCTCCGTGAATCCAGCGCGTAGTACGGCGGTGGCGATCTTCGCGGGCGATTGGGCTTTGGCACAACTCTGGCTATTTTGGGCTGCACCAATAGTGGGAGCAGTTGTAGGTGCAATGACCTATCGCTATATTGGAGATGAAAAGTAAATTTGACTTGTGGCGACGCAGGCTTTTTATGTCGCACTGTTGTTTATCCACGTAAAAAAATTGGATTTGAAAATCGGAGGGCTATCGCAATTTGTCATTGAATGTCGGCACAAAAAAAAGGGGAAAATCAACTTTGATTTTCCCCTTTTTTTCGTGTAACGCCTACTTCGATTTATTCCGCTGTTTTTTTACGGGTCGTCGCTTTTTTGACTGCGGCTTGTTTGGCGGAAGCGGTCGCTGATTTGGTGGACGCTACTTTGACACGAGCGCCTGTTGGGATTTTAGCTGCGCGTGGTTTACGGGCTGGTTTTTCAGTTGCCGCTTCTGTCGCCGCTTTGCTGACGCGTGGTTTGCGTGCGGGTTTTTTCTCGTCGTCTAGCGTGGTTTGGATGGCCATCATGTCGGGTGTGATTTCGACTGGTGCCGCCTTACTGCGGCTGGCGCGTTTTGGCTTTTCTTCTGCTAACGGGCCGGCAGTCATCTTGGAGGTGCGTTTGGCCGCACCCATTTTGACTTCCTTTTCACCCCAGAGTTCTTCCAGACGGTAGTAAGCGCGGATCGCTGGTTGCATGATGTGAACCACCATGTCGCCCAAATCGACCAGTACCCATTCACCGGTTCCTTCGCCTTCCATCCCGATGATGTCGCCACCATTTTCCTTGACCTTGTCACGCACTGAGGCGGCCAAAGCTTTGGTTTGGCGGTTAGACGTACCAGAGGCCACGCAGACGCGGTCAAACAAGCTGGTGATTTGGGTGGTGTCGAAAATTTGTATGTCCTGAGCTTTGACATCTTCGAGTGCTTCAAAGACTAAGGTTTGCAGCTTTTTAATATCCATGACTTTCCTATTTTTTGACTGATTTTAAATTTTAAATTGGGGCGACTGGCCGATACGGCTGGGTCGAGTGAGCGTTGTTTAGTGCTAATTTTGTGCTAATTCCGTACTAAATTTTGGCCTGATACAGTCCTTGAGATTGAATGTAGTCTAGCACCTTGGGTGGAATTAGCGAGGCATACGCCAGTGTTTGGTCTTGTCTAAGCAAATGTTCGCGAATTTTTGTTGCAGAAATATCCCATGCTAAGTCTTTTGCCATCCAAGTTTTGCCAAAAGAGTAGCGTTTCATTTCCGATGGATTACTGCTGGTTTGTTGCCATTTTTGTGCGAGTTCCTCATCTAAATGCTGGGCCTGATCGGAATAATTGGGGCGCGCTGCAACCACGATATGGGCCAGTTCAAAGAGTTGCTGCCAATTTCTCCAAGAAGCTAAATTTTCAAATTGATCTGCACCTATCAGTAAAATCAGCGGTATTTCTTGCCCTAATTCCGCGCGTAAAGAGCGCAAAGTTTCGACGCTGTAGCTGGCGATATTCTGTTCGGCTCGTGTAATTTCCTGCAGGTCGATGACGATGCGGGTCTCTTTAATTTCAGCGAAGGCGAGCTTGAGCATGGCACAGCGTTGTTCTGCATTCGCCACGAGTTTGGATTTCTGCCAAGGTTGGCCGGCGGGAATAATCCGGAGTTCTTGCGCCTCAAATGTGTGGATGAAAAAGCGCGCAATCTCGACGTGAGCCTGGTGCACTGGATCGTAGCTACCGCCAAATATTAAAATGGGAGCAGGGCGATGTAAATCTAAAGTATTTATACCCATTCCTTATGCACCAAAAAATCCGAAACCAAACGTGCTTCTGGGCTGTTCGCTTCGGCGTGCCAGTCGTAGCGCCATTTGACGACCGGTGGCATCGACATCAGGATTGATTCTGTCCTACCACCGGATTGTAAGCCGAATAAAGTGCCGCGATCAAAGACCAAATTAAATTCCACATAGCGCCCACGACGATAGGCTTGGAAATCACGCTCACGTTCGCCATAGCGCATTTCTTTACGAAGCTGGACGATAGGGCGGTAGGCTTCGATAAAGGCGTTGCCGACGTTGCGCATCATTGCAAAGCTATGCGCGAAATCCAATTCATTAAAATCGTCAAAGAAGATACCACCAACACCGCGTGCTTCTTTGCGATGCTTTAAATAGAAATACTCGTCGCACCATTTTTTAAAGCGCGGGTGCAATGCTGCGCCGTAGGGACTCAGTGCATCTTTGCAGGTTTGATGAAAGTGTCTTGCGTCCTCGTCAAAGCCATAGTAGGGCGTTAAATCCATGCCACCGCCGAACCACCAAATGGCTTCTTCACCTTCAGCATAGGTCGTAAAAAAACGTACATTCATATGCACGGTCGGCACGTAAGGATTGCGTGGATGCAGCACTAAAGACACGCCCATGGCCTCCCATTTGCGTCCCGCTAACTCAGGACGACTGGCCGCTGCGGACGACGGAAGTTGATTCCCCATGACGTGCGAAAAATTGACACCACCGCGCTCAAACACCAGGCCTTCTTCGAGGACGCGCGAAACTCCACCACCTCCTTCGGGACGTTCCCAACGGTCGGTGATGAAGGTATTACCGTCGATTTCCTCGAGTGCTGCGACGATGGACGCTTGGAGTTCGAGGAGATAAGTTTTAACTGAATGGGTGTCGGTCATTTTGTCGAGCAAGTGCTATTTTTTTTAAACGCAAAGGCGCAGCGTAGGCAGCAAAAATTAAGTGTCAAACGCCGCGTCTCTGTGGTTTAGGTCTGCTGAGTTTCAGTCTTAATGTTTACGATTAATGTTTACGATTAATGTTTACGATCAATGTTTACGATTCAAGGCGCGCCAGCCTATGTCTTTGCGAAATTGCGCACCTTCAAATTGGATTTGTTCCACCACGTCATAGGCATGTTTTTGCGCAGATTTGACCGTATCACCCAAGCCGACTACGCACAAAACACGACCACCCGAGACGCTGAGTTGACCGCCGTTTAGACTGGTTCCCGCATGAAATGTGATGCAGTCGCTAGTGTCATGCGGAATACCCGTGATGTTGGCACCTTTGACTGGCGCATCGGGATAGCCCGCCGCCGCCATCACCACACCCATCGCGGTGCGCCTATCCCATTCGAGCGCTATGCTGTCGAGCGTGCCATTGACGGCGTGTTCCATCACGTTGACTAAATCGGTTTTGAGACGCGCCATAATCGGCTGCGTTTCTGGGTCGCCCATGCGGCAATTAAATTCCAAAGTTTTTGGATTGCCATGTTCGTCTATCATCAGCCCTGCGTATAAAAATCCTGTAAACACGATACCGTCTTTGGCCATCCCTTGCACAGTCGGTTGTATGATTTCGCGCATGACACGGGCGTGCAGTTCTGGCGTTACGATAGGCGCGGGCGAATAGGCGCCCATGCCACCCGTGTTCGGGCCCAAGTCGTGATCGAGTAGGCGCTTATGATCTTGGCTAGTGGCTAAGGGCAAAATGTTTTTACCGTCCACCATGACGATGAAACTGGCTTCTTCACCGCTTAAAAATTCTTCGATGACGACGCGTGCGCCTGCATCGCCTAGCTTATTGTCCGACAACATCATGTCGACTGCGGCGTGGGCTTCTGCGATGTTCATCGCGACCACAACACCTTTACCTGCGGCTAAACCATCTGCTTTAATGACGATGGGTGCACCGTGGGTGTCGAGGTAGGCATGCGCCGCTTTGAGATCAGAAAAAGTTTGATACTGCGCTGTGGGAATATGATGGCGCTGCATAAAAGATTTAGCGAAATCTTTGGAACTTTCGAGCTGTGCCGCTTCTTTAGTTGGGCCAAAAATTTTCAAACCGCGTTCGCGAAATAAATTCACAATACCGGCTGCCAAGGGTACTTCTGGTCCAACGACGGTGATTGCGATATGTTCTTGCAGAGCGAAATCAGCCAACGCGGCAGGGTCGCTTAAGTTGATATCCTTGAGATTGCGATCAAGTGCAGTGCCGCCATTGCCGGGTGCAACGAAGACGGTTTGTACGCGTTCAGATTGTGCCAATTTCCACGCCAGTGCGTGTTCGCGACCGCCTGAGCCGACTACGAGAATTTTCATTTTTTACTCTTCAATGATGGCGTTAGTAAAAACTTCTTGCACATCGTCTAGGTTTTCGAGTGCATCGATAATTTTTTGCATTTTGACCGCGTCGTCGCCGGTAAATACGGTTTCGGTTTGAGGCTTCATCACGACTTCGGCGATTTCCGATTTGAATCCGGCTTTTTCCAGCGCGTCTTTGATACCGGATAAATCATGCGGCGGACAAATGACTTCGATGCCGCCTTCCTCATCGGTCACCACGTCGTCTGCACCGGCTTCGAGCGCAGCTTCCATCAAAGCATCTTCATTGGTGCCAGGCGCGAAAAATAATTGCCCGCAGTGGGTGAATAAAAACGCGACCGAGCCTTCGGTTCCCATATTGCCACCGTACTTGTTGAAGGCATGACGCACTTCAGCGACAGTACGCACCCGATTATCGGTCATGCAGTCAACGATGATGGCTGCACCACCAATGCCATAACCCTCGTACCGGACCTCTTCATAGTTTGCGCCTTCCAAAGTGCCTGCGCCGCGTTGGATGGCGCGGGTAACGTTTTCTTTAGGCATATTCGCATCGGCGGCCTTATCGACTGCCAAACGTAGACGAGGGTTAGATGTAATATCCTCGCCCCCCATGCGTGCTGCGACCGTGATTTCTTTGATTAAACGCGTCCAAACCTTGCCGCGTTTGGCATCGGTGGCTGCTTTTTTGTGCTTAATATTGGCCCATTTGCTATGTCCTGCCATGATAATTCTCTCTAAAAATCGGTTCAATCCGCTGGTTTTGAGCTCACTTTGCGGGCTCTGGTGTAGATGAACCCAATTGAATGAAGACCGCTATTCTAACATATTGATTTTATTCAAAAACCATGGGTGCTTCAAAACAAAGGCTTGGCCCTTGTTGCCTATCGCAGTGGCATCGTATTGAATCACTTTCCACCGAGGAGTAAAACAACTTATACTGGTGCCTTGGTGCTGCGCTAGGATGAATTTGATTTTCATTCCTTTTTCAAAATTGACTTGTGTTAGGAAATGAGCCCGAATGAGTTCGAATGAGTTACCGGAGTCCCCTGAAATTAAAGCAGATCAGACTGCAGATCAAGAGCGCACCAGTCCGCGGTTTGGACGTTTATTAATTGTGCTGATTTTTGCCGTTTTCTTAGTCGTTTTGATTACCTTTGGTTCTGAAGCCTACTTCACGCCTTAGTTCGCAGCTTAGTTGCAGCTTCGTTGCACCTTAGTTGCACCTTAGTCAAACTGGTCTAAGATTTAGAAAGAATTATGGATACCATACCACTCTTGCCAACGGAACCGCCTGTGCTCAAAAAGTCGCAGACGAGAACGGGTGCCTCTGCCGTCAAGAAAGCTGATTTGAGCAGCGCAAGTCGCTTATTGGTATTGCAAAACATGGTGCCCATCGCGACCAATTTAGTGGCATCGCAGCTCGAGGCATTTTCGATGCGTTTGTCCGAGGAATTGTTTCGTTTGTCCGATCAAGCCATACGTTTGGAAGAAGCCAAGCTTAGTTTTGAAGCGCATCAGTTAGTTAAGCGCAATAGCGCGGCATTTTATCGACTCGTCGCCGGACAAATTAATGCGGCGCTCACCACCGAAGTCAGTGTTTTTAATACCCGCAAACGGGTACGCAAAACCGAGCAATCTTTAGACGGTACTGCGCAGACTTATGAGCAAATGGAAACCAAGATTTTGCTGCGTCATGCAAGTCAGGCCTTAGAAGTTAAGAGCGCTGAAGCACTCATGATTCTAAACACCTTGGTCGGACGGGTTTTAAATCGGATGCCAATTGATGTCTCGCAAAATCCATTTCGCCCCGAGATTTTTATCAATGCAGTGCATCAGGCATGGATGGAGCTTGATCCAAACCCTGCCTCGCATCTGATGGTGCTGCGCTTATTGCAGCCGCATGTTTTTATTCAACTCACACCGATTTTAGATGAAATTAATCAGGAGTTGATGGCGCGCGGGGTTCGGCTTGAGAATGATAAGCCGAGTAGCGATGGTAAAGGTGTGCATGCATTTTTGCCGGTACATGCAGCCTCTGGCCAAGACCCTTATCTCATCGAAAAAATCAAAAAAGTATTTTCGGGCGAATACGTGTTACCCCCTTCACCGCTGGCACCGGGGCCACGAGTGTGGATGGAAGATAGTCCGCGCTCTATCATCGCTTTAGACGATACCTTGGCCGATCAGGCCATTGCTGGACAAGGTAAGTTGGACAAGGCCAGTGTGGATCGCTTGTTTTTTCAAGATCTCTTGGAAATGCAATTGGTGTATGCGCAAACTGACTCACCGCGCAAACATTTCGATTCGCGCTTGCGGGAACTTTTTAGTTCGCCTTCGGCACAAAATCTGAAAGTCTTAGAGCGCAATACTATCGAATTGTTAGCGCGCGTTTTTGATTTTATATTTGCCGATCCGACCTTGCGTGACGATGTGAAAATCATGATCGCGCAATTGCAAATTCCGATTTTACGGGTCGCTTTTTTAGATAGAGAATTTTTTACCCGTGAGTCGCATCCCGCCCGTACTTTGCTCGACATTCTGGGTAACTCGGGTTTAATGATCGACGGTCAAACCGATGAAAGTGATCCCTTGCTGGACATGATCGGCGACGTGGTTGAACGGGTGCAAGGTGAGTATCAGGCACAGATCGATTTGTTCTCAAACGTGGTCGCTGATCTGGAAAGTTTTTTGAAGGAAGAAGAGCAGCGCGCAGAAGAAGCGATTAGCGAACCCGTGCAAACGGCCCTCAGCGCCGAAAAAATGCGCGTGGCGCGTGAATTTGCGGAACATGATGTGGCGATTCGCGTCGAGACGGGTGAAGTGGCCGGTTTTCTGGAAGTGTTTTTGGAAGAACAGTGGATACGGATTTTGACCATTGCGCATAGTGTGAAGGACGAAAAACCGCATGCGCTGGAAAACGCGCTTAAAACGATGGACGATTTGATTTGGAGTTTAAAACCCAAAAATAGTCCCGATGAGCGCAAAGAATTGATTAGTAAATTGCCTGCGATGCTGAGTCTGCTAAACGCTTGGCTCAATGCAATTCGCTGGGATGAGCCTGATCGTGTTTTATTTTTTTCCAAGTTGGCTGAGCGACATGCGGCGATGGCCCGCGCACCTTTGGAACTTTCCCCTAGGCGGCAATTGGAAATCGCTGTGAATATCGCACAGCGGGCGAGCAACCGCCGACTGGATCGATTTGTCCTGGGTAAAAAGAGTCAGGAAGATGATGAGGCCAGCAAGCAGGTCGCCGCTTTGGAGCGCGGTGTCTGGCTCGATTTTACCGATCAGGATGAACAGTTGGCGCGCTTTAAATTGGCCTGGATTAGTCCGAAACGTACCAGTTACATTTTTACGAATCGCCAGGGCTATGAAGCGTTTTCAATTTCGGCAGAAGAATTGGTTGATCGTTGTCGTCAGGGGACTGTGACGGCGATTATGGCTAATTCTTTGGTTGATAGAGCTTTGGCTTTTGCTTTGCGCGATTTGCAGGTTTAGGGTGGCGCGGATTGGCAGCGTTTATTTTTCTATTTTGAATTTGACTTTGTGTTTTCCACTCGCACTCGGAAAATCCTTCAAAGCACTTTCTACTAAGAGTTCAATGTATTCCTCTATGTCGGGATAAGACTGGCGGCTACTGGCTTCGGTTTGATAAACCAGTTTCCCAGATTGGGGGTCAAGCAGTCGAATAGTGAGCTTGTGTTCAAAGCTTTGCTGCACCGTTGGCTCCGGCAGCATTAAGGTATTGTAGCGACGACCCCAAAAGTAGGACGAGTAGGGTGAAGGCCAAAATGGCGATCGAATCATGGCGCTTGGGTAAATACGGCCAGGATAGGCGTAAATGCCATTGAAAAAGCGCCAGTCGTAACTCGGACTCATGGGAATGACCATGCCGCTAGGGGTGATCAAGTAATTGATCGAGGTAAAAGGAATCGAAACGTGGGCATTGCCCGCAACACTGCTTAATTCAAGCTGCAACTGCAGTGTGGACGCGCTTTCGTCATATTGAAACCCCAGCTCACTCAAGTGGGTTTTGGCTTCTTCGATGGCGTGTGCGAGTTCAGGCGTATCGTTTTTCGGCGCTATCGTCGCCAGACTAAAACGTTTGTCGTTTAAGTTGTCTTGAATTTGATTTTGAACCGTCACTGTGCTGGTAAAAGTGCTGGCGCAGCCGCTTAAAAACAAGGCGGGGACAAGGACAAGGGAAAGCGAAAAAAGCCGCGATAGCATAGGTTTCATCATAAGTCTCCAAGGGAGTGCGACTCTATCATGAACTGCTCGCAGGGGAAAGTCTGTGAAAAATTGTAACAAAAGGCAGAGCGTTTGTAGCGAGCGCTCGGACAGGATGACAGCGCTATTGCGCACCGATACTTGGTAAAATACGGGATGCGCTAAAGAGCTCTCGATCTCTCTATACAAGCGAGTGCGAGGCCGAATTTTCCGTTTTTCCTAAAAACATTTTCCATGATGACTCATGACTTATGACTTATGACACTAGCGATGCGTAAACCAGAAATCACAGCTGCCAACACGATCTACCGCAAAGACTATATCGCCCCGGGCTTTTGGGTGGACACGGTAGAAATGGGTTTTGATCTTGACCCAACTCGCACCCATGTTGCGACCCGTATGACATTGCGCCGCAATCATGCGAGCGCGGAGAAAGATATCGTCTTGTTTGGCGAAGACATCAATCTTCATCAGTTACGATTAAATGGTGTCGATCTCAAAAAGAGTGCGTATGTGCTTGCTAAAGATTGTCTTGTTATTTCGAATGTGCCAGATCAAATTACGCTGGAAATCGAAACGAGTATCGCCGCCGATAAAAATACAAGTATGTCGGGTCTTTACGTTTCCAACGGTAATTTTTTTACCCAATGTGAAGCCGAGGGTTTTCGTAAAATCACTTACTTTCCAGATCGTCCGGATGTGATGGCGAGCTACACCGTGATGCTGCGCGGTGATAAGAAAAAATATCCGGTCTTGCTATCCAATGGCAATTTGATAGAGCATGGTGATTTGGGTGATGGTCGTCATTATGCAAAATGGGAAGACCCGTTCAAAAAACCTGCCTACTTGTTCGCCTTGGTCGCAGGTAAGTTGGTGTGCCAGGAAGAAAAATATCAATTGAAATCCGGTCGCAAAGTTTTGCTCCAAGTGTGGGTGGAAGAGGGTAATCTCGACAAGACGCAATATGCGATGGATTCCTTAAAAAACAGTATTCGTTGGGACGAAGAACGCTTTGGTTTGGAATTAGATTTAGATCGTTTTATGATCGTCGCTACCAGTGATTTTAATATGGGTGCGATGGAAAATAAGGGGCTGAATATTTTCAATACCAAGTACGTACTCGCCAATGCCCGCGTCGCGACCGACAGTGATTATGCGGGGATAGAATCGGTCGTCGGGCACGAATATTTTCATAACTGGACGGGTAATCGCGTCACTTGTCGCGACTGGTTTCAGTTGTCCTTGAAAGAGGGTTTGACGGTGTTTCGTGATCAGGAATTTTCGGGCGATTTGGTGGGCAATGCGACCGGGCGTGCCGTGAAACGGATTGAAGATGTGCGTGTTTTGCGCCAACTACAATTCTCAGAAGATGCCGGCCCGATGTCACATCCAGTGCGCCCCGACTCCTTTGTTGAGATCAATAATTTTTACACTGTGACCGTGTACGAAAAAGGTGCAGAAGTGGTCAGGATGTACTACACCTTGCTGGGCCATGATGGCTTTCGTAAAGGCATGGATTTGTATTTTCAGCGGCACGATGGGCAGGCGGTTACTTGCGATGATTTTCGGGCTGCGATGGCGGACGCAAATGAGCGGGATTTGACGCAGTTTGAACGTTGGTATAGTCAGGCCGGTACCCCACGACTGCATGCAGAAACACACTACGACGCGAATGCGCAAACTTTGGATTTGGTGTTGACCCAATCCTGCCCTAAGACCGCGGGACAAGATCAGAAATTACCGTTTCATATTCCGGTTGCAGTCGGTTTGATCGATGCTCAAGGCAAAGAAATCGCTTTGAAATTAGACGGTGAGCAGGGCAAACACCCCGTCAATTCGGCCGTGCTGGAATTGACCGAGACACGCCAAAGTTTTCGCTTTGTTGAACTTGCCAGTGAACCGGTGCCGTCCTTATTGCGCAATTTTTCCGCCCCCGTTATTTTGGACTACGACTACAGTGATGAGCAATTAGCCCATTTGCTGGCCCACGATACCGATCCTTTTTGTCGTTGGGAAGCGGGACAACGTTTAGCGATGCGTCGCTTGTTAAATTTGGTGAGTGCAGTGCAATCGGGCTCAGTTTTGGAACTCGATTCTTTATTCATCAATGCCTTGCGCAAGACTTTAATGGATACCCAACTTGACCCCGCATTTCGTGAATTAGTCATGACTTTGCCATCGGAAGTGATGCTGGCCGAAGCGATGACGATTGCCGATCCGCAAAGCATACATACGGCACGCCAATTTGTGCGTGCGACATTGGCACAGCATTTAAAATCGGATTTAATCGAGATTTATCAAGACAATTTGAGCACAGGCCCATATCGTCCAGATGCGGAATCGGCAGGCAAGCGCGCTTTGAAAAATTGTGCGCTGCTTTATTTGGTCGAATGGCCGGATGCCACAAGCTATGATTTGGCCTACACGCAATACCAAGAAGCTGAAAACATGACGGATCGCATGGCGGCATTGACGGCGATGTTACATTGTTCTAGCGCGCTGGAACCCGCTCATCAAAAAACCCGTGCGGAAGTTTTGGCACATTTTTATCAAGAGTTTGAAGACGAAGCCTTGGTGATTGATAAATGGTTTAGTTTGCAAGCGAGCGCGCCTTCGGTGAATGTGTCGCAAATTCGTGCCTTGATGAAGCACAAGGCGTTTAGTTTGAGCAATCCAAATCGCGCACGTAGTTTGATTTTTGCGTTTTGCAATGGCAATCCCGCACGCTTTCATGCGCAAGATGGTAGTGCTTATGGGTTTTGGGCGGACTGTGTGATCGCGCTAAATAAACTCAATCCGCAAGTCGCCGCTCGTTTGGCGCGCAGCTTGGATCGATGGATCAAGTACCCAATGGCCCAGCAAGAACAGATGAAGGCCGCATTGGAAAAAGTGGCAGCGACTCCGCGCTTATCGAAAGACGTATTGGAAGTCGTGACTAAAGCCTTGGCGGCCTGAAATCGCTACTCTGAACTTTAGTAGTGAGATTTTAATGAGATTTTTATTTTTGTGTTTTTAACAGAAGGAAGACTATGAAACGTATTAGCCTGACCCGATTTTTGGTTGAAGAGCAAAGGCTCAATAATAATATACCCGCCGAATTGCGGCTCTTGATTGAAGTGGTCGCTCGGGCCTGTAAGACGATTAGTCATGCCGTGGGTAAGGGGGCTTTGGGTGAGGTGTTAGGCACGGCTCATAGCGAAAACGTGCAAGGTGAAGTGCAGAAAAAATTGGACATTTTGTCGAATGAGATTTTGCTCGAAGCGAATGAATGGGGCGGTCATTTGGCGGCGATGGCATCGGAAGAAATGGAAACCATACACCTGATTCCGAATCGCTATCCGCAAGGCGAATACATGCTTTTGTTTGACCCATTGGATGGCTCAAGCAATATTGATGTCAACGTTTCTATCGGCACCATTTTCTCGGTGCTTAAAGCCGCTGACGGCATGACGACCCCCACGGAACAGGATTTTTTGCAAAAAGGCTGTCAGCAAGTCGCAGCGGGTTATGCAATTTACGGCCCACAAACCATGTTGATTTTCACGACAGGTAATGGGGTCAATTGCTTTACCTTGGATCGCGAAATGGGATCATGGGTGCTGACGGAACGCAATATTCAAATCCCTGCTGATACTCAAGAATTTGCCATCAATATGTCAAATGTGCGCCATTGGTATCCTCCGGTCACGCGCTATGTGAATGATATGTTGGCCGGTAAAGAAGGTCCGCTCGGTAAGAATTTTAATATGCGTTGGATTGCTTCTATGGTCGCAGATGTGCATCGTATTTTGCATCGCGGCGGCATATTTATGTATCCAGCCGATAAACGCGAACCGGACAAGCCTGGCAAGCTGCGTTTGATGTATGAAGCTAATCCTATGTCGATGATCGTCGAGCAAGCGGGTGGTGCTTCGACCGATGGCAAACAACGTATGCTCGACATTCAGCCCACCGCCTTACATCAACGCGTGCCGGTATTTTTAGGATCGAAAAACGCAGTTGAAGTGGCGACGCGTTACCATCACGAAGATTGATCATCTAAAACGCTATGGCCATCGACTATCAAGCCATTCTAGAGACGATTTATCAGGAAGTGCAGCCACTCTTATCGCAAGGGCGGGTGGCTAGGTATATTCCTGAACTATCGAAAGTCTCTGCGCAGCATTTTGGGATGGCGGTGTTTTGCTTAGATGGGCGACGGTTTACGGTCGGTGATGCGCAAACAAAATTTTCTACGCAAAGCGTCACCAAATTATTTGCCTTGTCGCTCGCCTTTGAACGAGAAGGCGATGCGATTTGGGAGCGCGTAGGACGTGAACCTTCGGGCAATCCTTTCAATTCACTCTCGCAATTGGAGTACGAACGCGGTATTCCGCGCAATCCTTTTATTAATGCTGGCGCCTTGGTCATCAACGATATTTTGGCGCAGCGTTTTGCACAAGCCGATATGGCGGTTTTGCAGTTTATGCGGGTGTTGGCGGACGATCAAAAAATCGATTTTGATCGTGATGTCGCGCTTTCCGAACAGCGTCATGCGCATCGCAATACCGCCATTGCGCATTTGATGAAAGACTTTGGTAATCTGCGTAATCCCGTCGACGTGGTGATTGCAAGTTACTGTCGCCAATGTGCAATCACGATGAGTTGCGAAGAGCTTGCAAAAGCAGGCAGCTTCCTCGCCAATCATGGCAGTATCCCTTGGAATGGAACCCAGATACTCGACTATAGTTCAGCCAAACGGCTGAGCGCCTTGATGCTGACCTGCGGTACTTATGACGTTGCAGGCGACTTCGCTTTTCGCGTTGGCTTACCCGCCAAGAGCGGCGTAGGTGGCGGGATTTTAGCGTTGGTACCCGGCGAATTAACCGTTGTGGTGTGGTCACCCGGTCTCGACGCAGCAGGCAATTCACTGGCGGGCGTGATGGCTTTGGAGCGGTTTACGACCTTGACGGGACGCTCGATTTTCTAAATTACGCCAAATTCTTTGCTAAAAATTCGCGCTTGAGCTTGTGATAGCGATAGGTTCCGTGACACGCCTGTGCGTAAAGCGTCATGAAGATGAGCGAAAACAGGGCGCCGGAAAAAGAACCGGTTTGAGCGATTATTAGGATTTTACTCGCCACAAAATAGATCAGCATCGCTGAGGAACAAGCGCGGCTTTTTTTGTAGATGCCATAAGTTAAAGCAATAATCAAGGCGACATCTAATAGTTGCCAAGCGGAGAAGCCAATGATCGAGTGACCTGAAATCGCAATTAAGCTTACGATCAGTGTCACTGACGCTGAAAAAATGCCGGCAATCCAACCGTACTTGATATGTTTTAGCACCTCATCTGGTGCTTCGAAGTTTTCTTTTTCGGGGACGTAGTCGCCGGTCGGCGCTAAGTAAGGATTGTTGTCCATGGTTTGATTTTTCGCCTTGTGGATGGTCTTGTTGATGTCTTGTGCTGTTTTTGTGCTATTTTTCCACAAAGTATCACGCGACAAAAATCTTGTCAAAATAGACGCTCATTTCAAGATTATTTCTAGATTATTTCTAGATCATTTCGGCAACATATATTTTTATCGACCTAAAGACTCACTAAATTTATATTTGACGTATCTATTGGCCTGCTGCATGCTAAGTTGAATTCTCATCCTCACTGAAAGCCCATCATGCCCGAATACCGTTCCCGTACCACCACCCATGGCCGCAATATGGCGGGCGCCCGCGCTCTATGGCGCGCAACGGGCATGAAGGATGGCGATTTCGATAAACCCATCATCGCGGTCGTCAATTCCTTCACCCAATTCGTCCCCGGCCATGTGCATCTGAAAGACTTGGGGCAAATGGTGGCGCGTGAAATTGAAGCGGCGGGCGGTGTCGCCAAAGAATTTAATACGATTGCGGTGGATGACGGCATCGCCATGGGCCATGGCGGCATGTTGTATTCGCTGCCTTCGCGTGAATTGATCGCCGATTCGGTGGAATACATGGTCAACGCGCATTGCGCCGATGCCATGGTGTGCATCTCCAATTGCGACAAAATCACCCCCGGCATGTTGATGGCGGCGATGCGTTTGAATATTCCCGTGGTTTTTGTTTCGGGTGGGCCGATGGAAGCGGGCAAGGTGATAGAGACGCTGCATCCTAAGCAAGCTGGCGAGCAAGTGATTTCAAAAATCATGAAAATCGATTTAGTCGATGCCATGATTAAAGCCGGCGACAGCAAAGTGAGTGATGAAGAAATGGGGCGCATAGAACGCTCTGCCTGCCCTACCTGCGGTTCTTGCTCGGGCATGTTCACCGCCAATTCGATGAACTGTTTAACGGAAGCTCTGGGCTTGGCTTTGCCCGGCAATGGCACCATTTTGGCCACCCATGCCGACCGCAAAGAATTGTTCTTGCGTGCTGGTAGACTCATCGTCGATTTAGCCAAGCGCCATTACGAACAAGACGACTACCAGGTATTACCACGCACCATCGCGAACAAAGCCAGCTTTGAAAATGCGATGGCATTGGACGTTTCTATGGGCGGCTCCACCAACACGGTATTGCACTTATTGGCCGCAGCACATGAAGCGGGAGTCGATTTTAAAATGGCCGACATCGACCGCATCTCGCGCAAAGTTCCCTGCCTGTGCAAAGTTGCGCCGATGACTGACAAATACCATATCGAAGACGTGCATAGGGCCGGCGGCATCATCGCCATTTTGGGCGAATTGGCACGCGCTGGTTTGTTCGACACCAGCCGTCCCACCATCCACAGCAGCGATTTTGCTGCAGCGATTGCGCACAACGATATTGCCGTCAGCGATGATGCTAGCGTCAGAAAGCTTTTCATGGCCGCACCGGGCGGTGTACCGACTCAAACCGCTTTCTCGCAAGACCGTCGTTTCGATAGCTTAGATACCGACCGCAGCGAAGGCTGTATTCGCGATTATCAGCATGCCTATTCTAAAGACGGTGGCCTCGCGGTTTTGTATGGCAATCTGGCAGAAAACGGCTGCATCGTTAAAACGGCCGGGGTCGATGAAAGCATACTCACTTTCACTGGCAAGGCGCGCGTGTTTGAAAGCCAGGACGATGCGGTCGCCGCCATTTTGGGTGACACCGTACACGAAGGCGATGTCGTTATCATTCGCTACGAAGGCCCCAAAGGCGGCCCCGGCATGCAAGAGATGTTGTACCCCACCTCTTACATCAAATCTAAAGGCTTGGGCAAAGCTTGTGCCTTATTCACCGATGGACGCTTCTCTGGCGGCTCCTCCGGCCTGGTCATCGGCCACGCCTCACCCGAAGCCGCAGAAGGCGGCGCGATTGGTTTGGTAGAGGAAGGCGACCGCATCCACATCGACATCCCCAATCGTAGCATACGCTTAGACATCAGCGATGAGGCACTGGCAGTTCGCCGTTTAGAGATGGACGCCAAAGGGCCGCTGGCATGGCAACCAGCCAACCGCGAACGTTACGTATCACAAGCCCTACAAGCCTACGCAGCACTGGCGACCTCGGCAGACCGTGGGGCGGTGCGGGATATTTCGCAGTTGCGTAGGAAGTAGGCTAAGATGAGTAAAATTCGTCCGTCCTAGTAAACCCCAAAAGCAAAAAATGCAAATCAAACTTGATCCATTATGCGGCTCTGAAATCCGGGCTCTTCTCGAAGAGCATGTCCGCAATATGTACGAAGTGTCGCCCCCCGATAGCGTGCATGTGCTGGATTTGGCAGCCCTACAACAGCCTGAAATTTCATTTTGGACGTTGTGGTCAGGCGAGGAATTAATGGGCTGTGGTGCCTTGAAAGAACTGAGCCCTGAGCACGCAGAAATCAAGTCCATGCGAACGGCTACCGCGCATAGACGTAAGGGCGTGGCGGAGCAGATGCTCAAACATCTGCTTACCGTGGCAACGCAGCGGGCGTATAAAAGACTAAGTTTGGAAACCGGAGCGCAAGATTTTTTTAAGCCAGCACGGCGCTTATATGCACGCTTTGGTTTTGCCGATTGCCCAGCGTTCGAAGGCTACGTGGAAGACCCGCATAGCGTTTTCATGACAAAAATTTTGTAGGTGATAGATATCGCGAATTTGTGCGGGATACGCAATGCGTATCCCGAAAATATTGCCCTAGTGACCGTTAGGACTTTTCATGAACCATCACGATTCCGTCTTCTTAAAAAATTTCGCAATACCGGCTGCGGCGGCGGCGAGGCCGACGAAAATTAATTTCTTGGCTGCGAGTAGGATGGCGAATAATTTCCCGAAAAATCCTAATTTTGCGGCGACTCCACCGGCGACCAAAGCGGCTAAACCATATTCGGCGACCTTGTCTGTGTTCGAATTAAAATCACTATAGCGGTTCCCATCATTGAATTCGGTGAAGGCGACCACGGATTTCATTTCCTGTTTGATTTCTGTGATTTGTTTCATGCCGGCGACGGCATTGAGCACTAGAACACCCTTGCGACCCAAGACGCGAATATTGTAGTTCAGTGAGTTTTCTGTGCTACCCGTGGAAAATTCTTTTGCCCAATAATATTTGTGGGTCGATTTGTCGTAACTAGGCCGCTCCGCCCAGCCGATCAAATTCATCACGCCATAGCCCTGTTTCACACGCTCTTCACTGGCGGCAGCGACTTGTTCTTTCATGTCCTTTAACAAGTCATCGTAATTGATGCTGTCAGCATCATTGTCTTTGACGTAACCGCTTTCGTCATAAGTGATGACCACGCCCCAACCTTCTGCGCTAAGTGGACTGACCTTGGTCGGAAATATCATGCCTAGCGAATTGGAGCCAGGTGGATTGCCCCACGCATCAACCAAGATTTTTTCCGCGTCTGCCGGCGCTAGATAACGAAAATTTTCAGGCAAATTTAAGCTTGCGACACTGTTGGGTAATTCGATTTTGCCCTTCTGAAAATGGAGCATCGCGAGGAATTCAGCCTCCGTTAGCTTCTTTTCGGCGGGTTTTTCTTGGGTGAATCCCGGGGTAATTGCAAACAGTAGGCTTAATAGCGTCGTCCAAGCCGCTAGTTTTTTGAACATGATGATCCTTTTATGAAATTTGTTTGAGCTTAGTTCTGGTTCAAAGGAGAAAAATAGTGTCCTCGAAATAAGTTGTGTGCTACTGTATTGGAAAGATGGCTAAAAAGCAAATATCTTGTCGATTGTGTTGTCTTTGAGCTGTTGATATTAATTATTTAACTAACTTATCTTAATAAATTAAATGAAATCCTATTCAAAAATTTTGGCTTTTTCTTTTCTATGTCTAGTTTCCAGTTTCGTAAACGCGACCGATATAACGCGAATATCGGTTGATCTACAGCGTCAACTTTTGGTGGATAAAACGCAAACTCTGGTGTGTTGGATACCGCCGGAGTTGTTTTCAATGATTGGTGACGTAAAAAATGTAGAAGAAGATAAATATATTCGAAGCACCTTTAAAGGTTATTTGATGTTCGTGGTGCTCAAAGTGAATTTGCGACCCAATGGAGTAACGGCGGTGTTATCGCATTCCGATACCATTGCCTCGGTCAGTGTCCAAATTGACCAAGGCGACCTTCTCGTACCGATTGCTGATAAAGCTTTGTCTCCCGAAATAAATAGATTGGCGGGTGCGATCAGAACGTATTTTAGGAAAAGTCTTGGTTTAATGGGCGAGTCTCTCGAAGTCGTTATTTTCCCCGACCCCGCTACTTCCTCGAAAACAGGTGCGTTGAGCGAAGGGCTCATCAAAATGCGTTTTGCTGGTGATAAATTTGATTGGCGCTTACCACTAGGGAGTTTCCTTCCCGTCAAAGTTGATTCAAAAACGGGCGAAGAATTTCCAGGGAATTTTATTTTCAATCCCTTTACTGGCAATTCTTTGGATCGTAAGTGAGATTGTTTCGGATGTGCGAAATATGACCGTATTTTGAATCTGCGATGTCAGCGCAAAACTGTCAGTGAAAAACAGTCTTAATTTTTTAGACGCTTAGTCGTCTCACGCACGACCAATTCTAATGGCGGGATGCTGGTTTCGACAGCGTCGCCGTTGATCAGATGGAGTAGTGCTTGAGCGGCGATGCGGCCAATGTCGCAGAGGGGTTGGCGCACGGTGGTTAAGGGTGGTGTGGTATAAGCCGAACTAGGTAGATCGTCGAATCCAATCAAAGAAATATCTTCAGGTACGCGTATGCCCTTGCGGTAAAGGCTGAGGCGCGCACCGTAGGCGCACAGATCATTGGCGGCGAAAATGGCGGTAAATTTTTGTTTTGTTTCGAGTAGATGGGTCGTGGCGCGTAGACCACTATTTTCATGGAAGTCACCATCGACTACGATCTTCGGGTTATAGGCGATGCCCGCTTCAGCCAAGGCTTTTTTGTAGCCGCTGAGTCGTTCGTCGGCATCGGTATGATTGGCAGGCCCAGTGATAAAGGCGATGTGACGATGACCTAATTCGATTAGGTGTTGGGTCGCTAAACGCGCACCGTATTCATTGTCGATTTTAAAGCCTAACGCACGCTCAGTTTGCAATGCACGTCCCGTCGAAACGATGGGTTTGTGTTTGGAAAACTGCAGCACTGATTCGTCGGTAATACGTCCCGACAATAAGATGATGCCATCAACTTTGCGCGCCAATAGCAGCCTTATACGGTCAATTTCCTCTGCTGCATTCCAATGACCGCTGACGATGACTGAAGCATAGCCGGTGCCGTTTAAGGCTTGATCTATGCCGTGTAGAGTTTCGTCAAAAAAGGGACTCGCAATATCTTGAACCACAATGCCGATGGTCATGGACTTTCCCTTTTTGAGCGCTTGCGCCATCGGGTTGGGGGCAAAGTTCATTTTCGCAATTGCATCCAATACGGCACGTCGCTTTTCGTCCGAGACTTTGGCAGTGCCGTTGAGTATGCGCGATACCGTGCTGGGCGAAACACCCGCCTGTTGCGCGACTTCGATTAGCGTTGTGGGTGCGTTAGGGGTCAATGTGTCGCTCAAATGGAATCGGGCTAGGGTTGAGGATGGTCGTGGGCACGATTGTGCGGTGGGAAGCATAGCATATGCAGTGCTATTTCAGAAATGAAGGTGCGTATTGAAACACTTCGGAATGCTTCTGGGCAAACCAAATAATTCCGCGCTACCTTCAGTTCGGCCGTTGACACGATGGAAAAGAGCGGGTTATTATGAAAACGTTTTCACATTGGAGGCTCGTGCTGTTGAAAGTGTTGAGCAGTTCATGAAAACGAACATAAAAAAACTGGAGATATCGATGTCATCATCCCTCGCTGTGCAGAACAAGATTAGCTCGCCTTTATTTTGGGTTCCGACCGCTTATTTCACGATGGCCTTGGGTTTTATGATGTTGACCAATGTTACTGCGACCATGTTTAAGAATTTGGGTATGGGCAATGGTCAAGCGGCGGGATATTCGAGCATGTTCATCTTGGCCTACACGATTAAACCCTTGTATGCGCCTTTCGTTGAGATGTATCGCACGAAAAAATTCTTTGTTCTATGCGCGCAGTTTTTGATAGGTTTGGGTTTTGCGGGCGTCGCGATGTTGATGGCGCTGCCTAATTATTTGGTGTTGATGATGCCGCTGTTTTGGGTTTTGTCTTTCGTTGGCGCGACTCAGGATATTGCCAGCGATGGCGTGTATGTGACTTCGCTCGATCAGCGCAGCCAGTCTTTGTATTGCGGTTTGCAAAGCTTGAGTTGGAATATAGGACCGATTGTTGCCGTGGGCGGGATGGTGGCGCTGAGCGGGTTTTTACATACCCAGGTGTTTCATCATTCCCAAGCTAGCTTTGGTCCGGAATGGATAGAAGCTTGGCGGATTATTTTTTTTCTGGCAGCGGGTCTGACGCTGGCAATGGCGTTCTGGCACCTGCGTGTGATGCCTGAGGGGGAGCGGGCGCGCACAACGCCAAGCAGCGTGCCAGCCGCAGTGCAAATACTCAAAGATTCTTTTCTCACTTTTTTCCAAAAGCGTGACGTTTGGCGCATGGTGGCGTTTGCTTTTTTGTTTCGACTGAGCATAGGTTTTCTCGAAAAGATTGGTCCTTTTTTTATGCTCGATCCGAGTGCGAAAGGCGGGTTGGGTTTATCCAATGAATTACTCGGCTTAGTTTATGGAACCTATGGATTAGCCGCTGTGCTCGTGGGTTCCTTATTGGGCGGCTGGTTTGTGGCGCGCGGGGGGCTGAAGAAAACCTTGTTTCTCTTGTGTTGCGCGGTGAATATTCCTAACGTGACTTTTCTCATCATGAGTCTTTACTTGCCCAGTAGTTTGCTCGCGATCAGTGCAGGGGTGATCGTCGAGAAATTTTTCTTCGGCTTTGGTTCGGTTGGTTACATGATTTATCTGATGCAGGAACTCGCACCGGGCAAATACACCACGACTCACTACGCGTTTGGTACTGGATTAATGGGTTTATGTGGCATGTTGACGGGCATGGTCAGCGGCTATTTGCAGGAGTCTATGGGTTACGTGAGCTACTTTGTTTTCGTCATGGTGGCAACCATTCCATCGTTTCTGGCCTGCTGGTTCGCACCTTTTCATCACACCGAGAAATCCGTTTAGGGAAGCGCGAAATTCTTCAATGTATGGATTATCGCGTTATTCTCATGCGCCGCTCGCTCGTAGGATGCGCTTAAACCGAGGTGTTCATATAGAAATCTCGGTTAAATCAGTGTAGACATAAATAATTAAGTAGTGTTTTATTCTCGATCCTGTCTTTTAGTGATCCCGCTCAAAGCTGTTTCCGGCTGAACTGTGCCGAGTCGTTTATACTCTCGCTTTGGCTCTGTGATTTTTGCGCAGGGCTTATCGTTTCTAGTGGTGCTGTGTTTTGCTGAGGTGTGGTTTGCTGAGGCACGCAGCGCGCTAATCTCACTGTGAGAAATATATGTCGAGTTTTGGTTTGCCTGTTTCAAATGAAGCGCAGGCATTGGATTTTGTGGATGCTTGTGATTTGCCGACGACTTGGGCGAAATTTAGGATGCATGGCTTTGTTGAGCCCGATACTGGGAAAGAACATATTGCTTTAACCTTGGGTGATGTGTCTAACTTAACTGACGGCACTCCGGTATTAGCGCGAATACATTCTGAATGTTTGACAGGTGATGCTTTGTTTAGTCAGCGTTGTGATTGCGGGCCGCAATTAGCACTGGCCATGCAAAAAATTGCGCAGGAGGGACGCGGCGTTATTTTGTATTTGCGGCAGGAAGGGCGGGGCATTGGTTTACTCGCCAAGGTGCAGGCTTATCACTTGCAAGATGCGGGCGCTGACACCGTCGAAGCCAATCAGAAACTCGGTTTTGCAGCCGATTTGCGCAGTTATAGTTTGTGTGAACCGATGTTGAAGCATTTACAGATTTCCAGCGTTAAATTGATGACGAATAATCCGCGTAAAATCGCTGCTTTGGAAAATATGCATGTGCGTGTTGCGGAGCATATTCCCTTAATCATACAGACCAATCCTTTTAACGAACGCTATTTGGAAACCAAGGCAAATAAGCTTGGGCATATGTTGGATTGAGTCGATCTTTTACGAGGTACTCGATAAAATCAGAGGCCTTCTCTTATTCGGAAATTTCCGGTTTAAGGAAACGAAGCACAATGGTTTGCACAAAGCCACGCACAAAGCCAAGCACAAAGCCAAGCCAGCCGCACACCGCAACTTAAGCAAGCTATACTAGCGCCCCTAAGAGACTAGTGCCATGACCCGCTTGGCTATGGCACTCTAAGGAGATCACTTCATGAAAAAATTATTTATTCCCGCCTTATTTTTACTTAGCAGCCTACCTGCACTGGCCGATGAGGGGCAGTGGCAGCCGCACCAATTATTACAGTTAAAAGCTGAATTAAAAAAGGTGGGCATCACAATTCCGGCTGAAAAACTCGCTGATTTGTCCAAACATCCTATGAGTGCCATCGTATCCACGGGGGGATGTTCAGCGTCTTTTGTCTCGCCCGAAGGCTTGATCGTCACCAACCACCATTGCGCTTACGACGCGATACAGCGCAATTCTAGCGCCAAGAAAAATTATATTGTCGATGGTTTCTTAGCCAAAACCCGAGCTGAGGAATTGCCCGCTGGCGCCAGTACGCGCGTGTACATCACCGACAAAGTCGATAATGTTAGCAAGGAGCTTGGTCTCGGTCTCAGCGCTGCCATGACAGGGCGTGAACGGCGCGAACAGATACAAAGTAACATCAAAAAAATCATCGCTGAATGTGAGCAAGACAAAGCCTACCGGTGCTCGGTTCCGAGTTTTCATCGTGGCCTAGAATATTATCGGATACGCCAGATGATGATACGCGATGTGCGTTTGGTGTATGCGCCAGCCGACATGATCGGTAACTATGGCGGCGACATCGATAATTTCGAATGGCCACGCCATACTGGCGATTTTTCTTTTTTGCGTGCCTATGTTGGTAAAGATGGTCGTCCCGCTGAACCTTCACCAGACAATGTGCCTTATCAATCGAAAGACTTTTTGGTGGTGTCGGCGGAAGGTTTAAAAAATGGCGACCCCATCTTATTGGCGGGCTATCCCGGTCGTACTAGCCGCTATAAATTGCCTGCCGAAATTCGTTTTGCCCGCGACACCGACTATCCTCTGCGCGCCGCTGAAATGCTGGCTGACATCGCGACCATAGCAGCGGCCACACAAGCCAAACCTGAGGACGAAGTGCGCTATGCCAGCGTGGTCAAAGGCATCAATAATCGCTTGAAAAAGACCCAAGGTTTAATCGCCGGTTTTGCGCGCAAAGATATCGCTGCAATTAAAGATCAAACCGATGCCCAATTTCGTCTCTGGCTCGCTGGAAAAGACGCGCAGAAGGCACCAGATTTATTGAAGCAACTCGATACGGTGATCGCGCAAGACATGGCTTTATCGCAGGAAGAATTTGCATTTTCAGTGGCAAGCAACAGTGATTTACTGTCGAGCGCACGCACGCTATATCGGCTGGCGATCGAAAAAGAAAAGCCTAACGCAGAACGAGAAAGCGGCTATCAGGAACGTGATGTTGGGTTTATCAAAGCACGCTTGAGTCGACTCGAACAATCCTTTGTCAGCGCCGTTGATCAAGCGCGTCTGACGGCTGGTTTGGCGCGCTATGCCAAATTGACTGTTCATCCTGCTGCGCTCGATGTCCTGCTGCCGAACCCCGCAACCGTGGCCGCGATGTTTGGTAAAACCCAATTGCATAACACCGCGCAACGTCTCGCATGGATGGAACAAAACCGCGCTGCATTCACACAAACGGATGACGCCTTTATTCAACTCGCAGTGCAATTGCACGAAGTTGGCATGTCCTTAGAAAACCGTCGCAAAGAAATTGATGGTAATTTGGATTTCATCATTCCGCAATACATGGAAGCGATGATTGCCTGGAAAAAATCCCAGGGAAAACCTGTCTATCCCGATGCCAATTCCACCTTACGCGTGACCTTTGGCAATGTCGGTGCTTATGCGCCGCGTGATGGTGTCACGAAAGGGCCGTTTACGACCGTAGAAGGTATCGTCGAAAAACACACGGGCAATGAACCTTTCATCGCGCCAGCGCCTTTGTTGCAAGCGATCAAAGAAAAACGTTATGGGGTTTTCAAAGACAAAGTTTTAGCTACAGTTCCCGTCGATTTCTTATCCAGCGCCGACACCACCGGTGGCAATTCCGGTTCTGCCGTGATGAATAAACGCGGTGAATTGGTGGGTTTGAATTTTGATTCCACTTACGAGTCCATCACCAAAGACTGGTATTTCGATACCGCCATCACGCGGGCTATCCACGTTGATATCCGGTATATGTTGTGGGTCATGAAAGAAGTCGATCATGCCGACAATGTATTGAAGGAGCTGACGATTAAATACCCGAAGTAAGATAACGGACCTCCGCACATCGCTTGCGAGAGGTCTTAGATTATCGATGCAAAAACTTAGGATCCCAGATTGCCTGATTTTCGAACACCTGGGTGTACCGACTGTTTTCATGCTGAATCGCCATGACTTCGTTGGCGACATGTTTGGGTAGACCTATCCTGCGCATGGGGCGATTTTGCAGGAACAGCGATTCTAAATAAACTTTGAGATATTGCGGCTCGCCTGCAAAAATACAGATTTTATGCCAGATATGTGGGTACTCACTGAGAATGTATTTTTTCGGTGTTAGGCGCTCGATGGCCGTTAGCGAGAGGGCATTCGGATTATTGTGTTCGCTATAGGTGAAGACGCTTTGTTTTAGCCCACTTTTCTTTTGCTGCTCTTCATCCAGAACCAAATGGCCAATGGTAAGGGTGCTGGTCTGGGCTTTGGGCGCATCGAGTTCGGAAAAAGGTGCGACGATGCGTAGGATTTGTTCGAAGCTGGGCAAAGCGCTACGGCTCCAGCGTATGCTTTTGATGCCAGCACTTTCTAACAAATGACGAGTGGAAAATTCGTCGGCCTCGTTCTTGGCTTGACTTTCGTCTTCTAGTTCAACTACGTAGAGTAACTCGAGGTCTTTGTTGAAAATCGCAAAATCGATTTGATGGTCGAATAATTTTTCTTCAATCGCTTGGCGCTTTTTTTCGTTTTCCAAATGGGCTTCGATAATCGAAAGCAAGGAAATTTGTGGAAAAATGTGGCAGTTGGGCAGCGCTTTTTGTAGACGCTTAAAAAAAACTTCGTCATTGTGCGCGAAGAATTTCCGTTTTTCACATGGGACTTCTTCTTTTTTCCCACGATCTAGAAATAGGCTAAACATGATTTTTCATTCCTCCATCGCATAACTTCTCAGCGATAGTGCGCTGAAAATAACGAGTCATTGGCAATATACTTCGCTCATTTGAAAACGCAAGTAAGAAACTGAGTTGACAGGCAGATGGTGAAGTTTTTCGGATAAACGGTGTCAAATTTTAGATAGGCAGGGTCGGAACTTCAAGCGTGCCTAGTTCTTCTATGCTCTGAAGAAATAAAATATTTTCGTCTTGTATCCGTTTAATTTCTTCTAGCACATCAGCGGGTAAGCCTTTGCGTTCTTTCGGTCGATCTTGAATGAACAAGCTTGCGAGATAGGCTTGTAATGAGACCGGCGCACCAATCAGGAGACAGATTCGTTTCCAGATGTGTGGGTACTTGGCTTCCGTGAGACCGGCTGGCGCAAGTTCGAGCAGACGTTTAAGCGGCATGGCATGCGGATTGCCGTGCTCATGCAAGACGATGGGTTCGAGTGCTACTTGTGGTTTGGGTTTGCGCGGGTATTTAAATTCGGTGGCCAGCGTGTGATCAAAATTGAGGTGCGTCAGTAAGGCTTCGGTGTTGCGACTGGGATCGAGTCGCTTGACAATTTGCTCGAAGCTCGGAAACGGATTCTTGCGCCAGAGGAAAACTTTGATCCTCGCTTTTTGCAGAGCCTTGCGTAAAGGGCGGCGTTCATCTAGATCGCCTTTGCGTTTCAGAAGTACGACAAATTTGACTTCAAATTGGCGATTTAAAACCACAAAATCCACCCTTTGCCGACCAAATTCGAGCATGGTTTGTTCGCTGCTTTTTTCGCCGGGAATGGCTTGCATGATGGAGGCAACGGGTGCCTGCGCAAAAACCCGATGACGCGGCAGCGCTTGTTGTAACTGACGAAAAAAAATCGCTTCCTCATGTGAGAAAACAGCTTTAGCAGACCATAAAATTTCCTTGGTCTGAAATGGCGAGAGTATGCGGGTAAGCATGACGTTGCCCTTTTCGATTTCAAGCAGGGGTAGGAATGCAATGCTCATCGCTCATCGCATTCCTACTTGCTTTAGTATTGTCCCATGTAATCACGTTTGCCAAGTTCCACACCGTGATGCCTCAAAATAGCATAAGCGGTGGTGACATGGAAGAAAAATTGTGGCAAACCGTAGTGCAGCAAATACGCGTGGCCACTGAGTTTCTTTTCTTTAGGGGTGCCTGGGCGCAGCACAATTTCACGGGTTTCACTGCCAGTAAATTGTGCTTCATTCAGGCTCTTGATGAAACTCAAGGTCTGCGTGAGACGTTCTTGCAACTCGGCAAAACTGGTTTCTTCGTATTGCGATTCGGGTACTGCAACACCAGCCAAACGGGCGCTGATACTCGTTGCGAAATCGGTGGCAACTTGAATTTGGCGGATGAAGTGAAACATGTCTGGCGCGATGCGCGCTTGCAAAAAAACTTGATCATCAATTTTTTTTGCTTCGGCGTGCGCTTGGGCTTTTTGTAAAATGTCCTGCAAGCTCGCTAGCATTTGCGTGAAAACGGGGACGGAACTGCTGTACATATTGAGATTCATGGTGCCTCCTTATTCAGTAAAAAAACCAGGTAATTGGTAGCCTTCAATTTGCGCAGCACGTACCAAATCGGCGAGGTAGGCTTGGGTCGCTTTACGGGCATCGATATCGCTTAAATACGCTTGCAGACGTTCTTTTACTTCATCAAATGCAATCAGATCACCACCTTTACGTTCGGTGACTTGAATGATGTGGTAGCCAAATTGCGTTTCTATCAGTTCCGGTGCGATCTCGCCTGCGTTGGTGCTAAATACGGCTGCTTCAAATTCAGGCACCATTTGTCCGCGTCCAAATTGTCCCAAAGCGCCGCCTTCTTTGCCCGACGGGCAAGTTGAATGTTCGCGCGCCATTGCCGCGAATGCGTTTGGATTTTTTAAAAGTTCGGCTAACACGCCTTCCGCTTTGGCTTTGCTTAAACTCGCTGCCAATCCTTCGCCCAAGGAAAATAAAATGTGGCTCGCGGCGGCCATTTCACCTTGTTTAAAGCTGTCGGAATTCTGTGCGTAAAAAGCGCGGCAAGCGGCTTCATCGGCTTCGGTATATTTCACTTCAGTGTCGAGTAAAGTGCCGATGGTTTCTTCATCATTGCCCGCGCTAATGCCCAAGGTTTTGGCTTGGTCTAGCATTAATTTACGCAGTATGAGTTCTTGAATGGCGCTGTCACGCATGTGTTCACCATCGGGATGACCTGCGGCAAGTGCGCGATCGATCTCGGCTTGGATGTGGGCGTCGGTGATTTCGGTGGCGTTGACGATGATACTCATAACTTTCCTTTGTTGGGGGAGATTTGGTTTTGTGTGATTTGCAGCGCTGTCTTATTTCCGCGCAATGTTTGCGGTAGGAAGTTGTTAAGCGCCGCTGTTGGCTTGGGGCGTATTTTATCCGTTTGCGCTTGAAACGTCTGGATTTTCGCTACTTTGCATTTGTTGTAAAGTTGCCTTCAGCGCGACTATTTTCCCCTTTAAATCCTGATTTTCCGTTTCCATGCTGAGGATTTTTTGTCTTAAATAGCGTACTTCTTCTGAAGCATCTGTAAAAGCTGGTGGGTTTGCAGACATTTCATTGTTATTTTCTTCCGATATTTGGGCGTTTTTTACTTTGGTAGGGCGAGTCTGGCGCATCTGGCGCGCGGTGGTTTGCAGCTCTTTTTTACCGCCCGCAACCGCGTTGACCTGCTGCTCTAGGGGTAAAGAGGCTATCGCCGCAGCCGTGTTGATGGAAATCGTACCAGCCCGTACCGCTTGCACTAATTCGGGCGAAGCGGCTTTACATATTTTTTCAATTTGTGCGACTGCAGGTTTGCTCACACCCGCCATTTTGGCAATTTCCTCGCGTGTTTCGACTGAAATCGGGTCGGGCGCTTGTTTCAGGGTTTCCTGCTCTTCTTTTCGTTCTTTGGGGCTTTTTTCTTTGCGCCTTGTGGTGATAATTTCTTTTTTTCGCAAGGCTAAAACACCGCGCTGAAAGCCGGATATGCTGCGGCGGGCGAGTTGATTGTCGATGGACCACAAAATGACATCGTCGATATTTTTAAAGTCTGCGCATTGTCTGGTTTCAAACACGATGGCGTGTTTTTGACAGAGTTGGTAGCGATTGTGACCGTCGATCAAAGTTTCGCCCCACAAGACCAAAGCATCGCGACAGCCTTCTTTGAGTAAGCTTTGTTCTAGTGCGAGATATTCTTGTTGGCTTAAGGGATCGGTGATGGCTTGTAATTCGGGATGGATGATAATGTTCATGTTGATTTCGCGCGCTTTGATTGTAGGCGCACGATGTCTTTGAAAAAAACGCTAGTTTACAGCATTCCCTTCAGACGTTCATAGCCGGCACGGCTAATGGCAAGGCTGACACCACAGTGTAAGATCGCTTGAAAGCTGTCTTTGCTGGGACGCGCTATGCTTTGCAGGGCTTGTAGCCGGATGATGCTCGAGCGGTGTATGCGCACGAATTTTTCAGGGTCGAGTTGTTTTTCAAGCTCAGAGAGACTTTGGGTTTTGAGTAAAGACTTGCCCAAGAAATGAATTTGCACGTAGTCGTCTTGAGCTTCGACATAATCGATATCGGACATCGCAATGACATGGGTTTGCCCACGATCACGCACAATTAAGCGCTCGGCATGCTGGTTGGCATCGCTGATTAAGGCTTGCATCGCGCCTTGCGACTGCGCGACTAGCTTACGCGCTTTGGCGAGCGCTTCGTCAAAGCGCTGCTGTGAAAACGGTTTGAGCAAGTAGTCGATGGCATGGCGGTCAAAGGCTTTGAGCGCATATTGATCGTAGGCCGTCGTAAAGATCACACCATGATCACGCCCAGTCGCTGCCAAGACTTCAAAGCCATTGAGCTTGGGCATTTGTATGTCGAGAAAAATCAAATCCGGGGCAAGTGTGCTGATGGCTTCGACCGCTTCCAGCCCATTTTCGCATTCTGCGATGATCTCGATGTCGGTATGGCTGCGTAGATATTCTCGTGTCAAACGGCGCGCGAGTTCTTCATCATCAACTATTAAAACACGGTAAGGCTTCATGATTTATCTTCGTGTGAAATTGCGGTTTCAAATGGCAAAACGATCTCGACCCGAAACCGCAAGCCTTCGCTGCGCCAATCGATACGCGCTTTGTCACCATACAAGCTGCGTAAGCGAGCACTACAATTTTTCAGGCCTGTTCCCGTTCCTTGGGTTTGTGCTGGTTGCGAGTCGATAGGATTTTCAATCGCAATGTAGAGCCAAGGTGCGGTGAATTGGCAGTGTACTTCTATCGTGCCACCGTCCACTAGATCGCGGATGCCATGCTTGATCGCATTTTCCAAGAGTGGCTGCAATAGCATAGGCGGTATTAAGGCATTTTCGCTGTCGGATTTTGCATTGATTTGAACTTGTAGTTTGCGTCCGAAGCGAATTTTTTCGATCGCCAAGAAGTGATTGCAGAGCGCGATTTCTTCTTTTAATTGAATTTTTTGACGTTCGGACAGCGCTAAGGTCAAGCGGAAAAATTGCGCCAATTCGATCGTCATATTGCGTGCGCAACTGGGATCAATGGTCGTCAGAGCGCTAATTGAATTGAGGCTGTTGAATAAAAAATGTGGATTAATTTGCGTGCGTAAAACCTGTAATTCCGCTTCGCGTGCCAGTACCTGCGAGGCAGCTTCACGCAGTTCCGAGTGGCGCATATTTTCAAAGGCGATCAAGACATCATAGGCTAGGATCGCCATTAAATATAAAAAAGCGCCGACCAAAAAAATAATTGCTTGTAAGCTGGTGTTTAGAACGATGCCCAGTGTCGGGTCGCCCAAGGAAGTGCAAATCTTGTTCCAAGTAAGGCACAGGGCTAACCACAATAAGCCAGTTAATCCAGACGCGCCGCCAAAGAGAGAACAGACGATCCAAAAACGCCGTTGCGCTAAGGGGAGCGAGCGACAAACGTAGTAAGCACTCGAGGAAATCAGTCCCAATAGCAGCGTGTTAGGCAAACTAAACAATAAAGCGTTTGACCAAGAACTAAGCTGGGCAAACGCGAGTAAAGAGGCGAAGAAGCTTCCAATTAAGAGGTAGAGAAAGCCAGAGAGCAACACAGTACGCAAATTGGATAAAAATGGATTCATAATTTGCGCCTGCGCTGCCTTTTATCTTAATTTTTAATTTCGACTCCGCCCATGATGGCTGTTCCAGTGATGATCAAACGCTTAGCTGAATTCATGACGGGCATGGAGGAATTTTCGATGCCACCCATGATCGCTGTACCGTTGTTGATCACGGTCCAGTCATTCGGAACTTTTAACACGATGCCGCCCCAGAAGGCAAATACATTGATGACTGCATCAGTTTGAATGGACGCGTTTCGCAAGTCAAGTTCGACCCCACCCATGACGGCGGTGATTTCACCACCAAGGAAGTTTTGCGCAGTGATATTACTTTGATGTCCGCTCATCACTGCGACGATATCAATGTTGCCCGCGTCACTGTCGCTCACTTCGTTGCAGCCGATATTGATACGGGTTTTGTCGCGAAAGATAATCATGACACCGGCACCGATCATGAAAATGGGCCACCAGTCGCGCAAACTAAAGTAGATGATGTTGAGGTGGCTCAGCGTCATGATAGCGCCCAGCAGTACAAAAATCCCGCCTAAGACATAGCCCGATTGGGCTTTGGCTTGAGACATTTTGAAGACACCAAATACAATGAACATGGTCGGCCAAAACGCGAGTATGTGACGAACATGGAAGAAGTCTAGGTTCTCGATTAAGAACAAAACTCCAATGACGATGATGAAAGTGCCGATAAGTAGATGTTGTTGCGGGCTACGATTTTTCATGATGGGCTTTCGATTAAAATTAATTGGAAGTTGTTTTGTCTTGGATCGATTTGATGAGGTATTGGCTGATATGACCGATACCAAAAATCACTAAAATAATGGGCCAGTGGGTGAAAAAATTTAAGCCCCAGAGATGTTCAAACATGGCATAAATCGTCGCGCCAAAAAAAATTTGAAATACACCCGACACGCGCCGACTTAAGGAGTGCCCAGCAACGATGCGTATCGTACCGAAGATGATGGTGAAGGCAAATAGGAGTACCCACCAGTGCATTGTTATATATAAAAAACCGAGTTTGTAAGCCAGAATTCCGCAGCCGATTACGATGAGCGCAAGGCCAAATTCCAATCCGTTTCGCGCTTGCTTCTTTTCATTGTTAGACATAATTTACCTTCCTTTGCTGATAGATTTGAGTGCGCGAGTAAGTTTGGATTAGCTACCGGTGCGCCACATCGATAAGATAGATGAGCCGCATGCGCAAGTCATGCGCTATTCGGTGAATGACGGAATTGGATCGGTGGATAGCGAGAATCGTGGTGAGTTCCGCTTGGAAGAGCCTAAATTCCAAGCAAGCGGTGGCGTTCGTATTCGATGTTGAGTATCGCCTTTTGTGCCTGAACATCCATGTTGTGCGAGAGCGCATTGAAACTCAAACCGAGTAAAAACTTGCCATTGCCGCTGCGGTCTAAGCTTGTGACGTGACGTACCCAGGCTGGGCTTTCCAAAATATTTTTATTCGGGAGTTCAATGACAGCATTCGCAATCGGCGTATCGACAGTGACCGTGTGAGCACCTTCAATGATGATGCCAAAGCCAGTTACGCTTAAATCGTGTACTGTACTTTCCAGGATTAATTGATGCTGTTGATTCCAAAGATGGGTCTTCATTTTTTGCGCAAAGGGGACGATCACACGATAACTATTGCGTCGCTGGAGACGAATAATCCGCTCTGGGATAGGTACCCAAAATGCTTCGCTGTCGCCCCATAGGAATCGTTGCGGAGCTAGACCCGAGAATTGCACTCGAATCCCGTCGGGAAAGGCGACGAAGGTGCATTGTTGGGCCTTTTCGAAAAGGCGATTGATACGCGTATCGCCGCCTAAATCAAAGACCAAGCCGTCTGGGCGCGCAGATAAAATTGCGGTGAGAATAAATTGTTGTCCTGAATTGAAATAAACGGTCACGGTTTCGCGCCTATGCGCCAAACCGTTCAGCACACTCAAGATATCGACTTGCCCCAAGAGGAAATACTTATCTTCGATTTCCTCGTTACTTAACGAGGCTGACATGACACACCTCCATTCAAGTGTTTAATTGTTTAAGTGCTTAAGTGTTTATTGGAGTAGCTGAATAAAAAGTTCAGCGCTGCGCACGATCTTCTTCGACTCCATACCAAAAAGATCGCGTGTTTCCTGTACCACAAAATCATTCATACCCTTAGTGCAGTAAAGCACCCCATCGAAATTAGTTCCTAGGTAGGTGAAGGGCGTGAGTTTGGTTTTAACGGGCGTATCGTTGGCCAATAAAACCCGGAGTCTTCTCTCGATTTCGTAGAGTGAGTCGACCTCTATTTTGACAAGCCCACCCTTGGGATTGGGGAATTGGGTGGCGAACAATGGGCTTTGCCCCATGGGGTTTTTAAGCTGTATGCGAACGCCTAGCTTTAGGAATTTACTTATGGCAAAAAAGTCATCTTCGGTGAACATGGATTTTCTCCGTTTATCGCTTTTCTGATACCGCTTTGTGCTAGATTAGCAGAAAGTTTCTTGTGACCAAATAAAAGTGTGGTTTAATTTTTCCAAGCGACTATATTGATAACAGGTGCGTTTTTCTCCAAGAGGACTCGCGTCGGTATCTAAGCTAATTACGGACATCTATCTGTAAAATTGAATTGAGGTGAGATCATGAATGAACGTGCATCTGAATTTGAGTTCATTAAAGGTTTGAGCGCCGAATTATCGTCGCGCAATCTCGTGTTTCCGACTTCGCTCAAAGCCACTATGAAAATTCGGCAAGCCTTGGACGATCCCAATATGTCGAGCGAGCAGGTGGCACGCGTGATTAGTGCGGAACCCGTGTTATCGGCGCAGGTGTTAATGCTGTCGAATTCTGCGATGTTTAATCGCACCCAAAAGCGCATAGAAGAATTGAAAGTTGCCGTGACCTTGTTAGGCTTCGGAGTGGTACGCAATATTGCCATTTCGGTTGGCATGAAGCAGATGAAAGATCAAGAGGCCAATAAGCAAAGTTCAGAACAAATGGAAGGCTTGTGGACGCGGAGCTTACGGGTGGCCGCCTTGGCTTGCGTGGTTGCGAAAAATTGTAGCAAGCTGAGTCCCGATAAGGCAATGATTGCCGGGCTTTTGCATGACATCGGAAAATTCTATATATTGAGCCGTGCGCATCAATACCAAGGATTGTTTAGTTCCGAGCAAGCCTTGTGGGACTTGGTCGACCAATGGCATGGCGCGATCGGTGCCGCAATCCTGGAAAGCTGGGAAGTGCCTGAAGATATTTGCAACGCAGTCTTAGATCGCTTGTTAGACGATCTGCCAGAATTGCCGCGTCCGACTTTGACCGATGTCGTCGTCGCTGCCGATTTTTTGGACGCTAGCTTTGTGAAGCAAGATTTGGAAGAAGTTGATTGGGAAAACATCCCGAATTCACTGAAAAATCTAAAGCTCGATCGCGATAGCACTGAAGAGTTGATGAGCGAAACACGCAATGAAATCGCTCAGATATTAAAGGTGATTGCCTAACTAGTAAGCCACGAAAGAATAGAGTGCGCCTTCAAAGCTGACACCTAAGAATTGATCCACAGCATGTGAACTTTTTTCATTTTTCCGACTCGAAGTAGCCTTCACTTCGTAAAGGATTATCATGAAAAAAGGCGTAATGACATGGATGTTGGTGGCCGGTTTGTCTTGGGCTGCCTCGACCCAAGCGCAAACAGATAATGCGCTCCAAGCGGCGCTTAACGGCAAGGAGCGCTCTGCCGCCAACGTGGCGCGTGATGCGGCTCGCCATCCGGCACAAACACTGAGTTTTTTTGGGCTTAAAGCTGATATGACCGTGGTCGAGTTAGCGCCCGGTGGTGGTTGGTACACCGAAATTTTGGCGCCGTATCTGCGCGATCATGGCAAATTGATTTTAGCCGGTGTCGGACCCAAACTCAAAACAACATTGGATGCACAAGCCCAGTTTTACGACAAGGTGCAGATTGGCGTATTTGAACCCGCCAATAAAATCGATTTCGCAGCGAAAAATAGTGTCGACATGGTGCTCACATTTCGCAATGTGCATAATTGGATGAGCGTCAATCCGCATGCGGCAAAGGATGTTTTTCAGAGTGCTTATGATGCCTTGAAACCAGGCGGCGTGTTCGGTGTGGTTGAGCATCGTCTGCCGGAGGCTATTACCCATGACGAGAAAGGCAGTACTGGTTATGTCCATCAATCCCATGTCATACAATTGGCGGAAAGTGTAGGATTTAAATTGCTCGCGCAATCGGAAATGAATGCCAATCCCAAGGATAATGCGAAGCACGAAAATGGGGTATGGGCATTGCCACCGACTTTGATCAATAAAGACAAAGATCAGGCGCAATATCTGTCCATCGGTGAAAGCGATCGCATGACTTTAAAATTTGTGAAGCCTTAAGTGGCATAGGGGCGAGAGATGAACTCTGGGGAATTGCGTTTGGAGCAGGTGCAGGCTGCGTTGCGGCGATTTAGCGCTGAGCGCAATTGGGCGCAATTTCATACACCTAAAAATCTCGCCTCAGCCTTGTCGGTGGAAGCGGCTGAACTACTTGAAATTTTTCAATGGATGAAAACCGGCGAAATCGACGAACTCGGTACGACTGGACGCGCGGCCGCTGTTGAAGAGCTGGCCGATGTGTTTAACTACCTAGTGATGCTAGCCGATGTTTTGAAGGTGGATTTATTAAGCGCGGCGCAGGCAAAGATACAAAAAAATGCCCTGAAATATCCGGTCGACACATCCTTTGGAAATGCAAAACGGATACTTGAATGATACAAATTATTACCCAAACTCAGTTGGCGCTTTTGAGCGAGGATGCCAGTGCCAGCCCACGTTTGCGAAAAAATTTAAATTGCCACAGCACGAATGAAGCGGCTTGTCATCGACTGTTTAATGCCCTAGAGCCAGGCACCTATGTGCAGCCACATTGTCATCTCGATGCCTCGAAAGAGGAGACCATCTTGTTGGTGAAAGGGCGCTTGGGTGTGCTTATATTTGAAGCTGATGGCAGTGTTGCGCAAAGATTGCTGTTGCAAGAAAACGCAGAGCAGTTGGCGCTCACGATACCGATGGGCGTTTTTCATAGCATCGTCTCTTTGCAAAAGGGAAGTGTTTTTTTCGAAGCCAAAGCAGGACCTTATCGTCCGATCAGCCTAGCTGAAAAAGCGCCTTGGGCACCGGATGAAGGCACACCAGAACAAGCGGCCTATCTGGCTTATATGCTAGAACAGTTTTCTTGACTTTACGTGCTCTGGTAAATCAAGCAAGTTGCGGACACATGATGGCCTTGAGGTAGGTCTGCAAACCTTCGCCATCCATTTCCTTTTGTGAGATCCACCAAACGTTAGCCTTGCGTATCGCGCATTCGCTTTGTTGCGGTTTGATGAGCTGCGCCGCCATGGCACCGAGTGCAGGTTGGTGGCCTATGAGTAGCACGGGTTCACGGCTATGGGGCCAATTGGCAGCGAGGATTAAATCTTCGGCGCTGGCGGCAGGTCCGATTTCGGCGAGGGTTTTAAACTTGCGGCCGAGCGCCTCAGCAGTCTCTTGTGTACGCAAGCTAGGACTGACCAAGATACGGCAGGTTTGCGGTAAGGCGCTTTCTAACCACCCCCCCATTCTTTGCGCTTGTTTCTGTCCTTTGGCGGTCAGCGGGCGTTGCATGTCAGCCTCTGCTGGCATATCGTCGGTTAAATCTTGTGCTTGTGCATGCCGCCATAAAATCAGTTCCATCGTCAGCTCCTAGCCATCGTCTTCGGTATTAGCAAGGCTGCGCATGAGAAATTCTTGTGCGCTAAAAAGTTTTTGTTTGCTGCGCGTTTTGCGGCGATTGTAGCTGCCGTTGGGCTCTAAAATCCACGCATTTTGGTTGTCTTTCAAATAGGGTTCTAGTCCCTCGTTCATGACGCGCTTCTTGAGATGCGGGTCTAAAATCGGAAAGGCGACTTCGATTCTGCGATAGAGATTTCGGCTCATCCAGTCGGCGCTGGCGAGATAAACATCGTGTTCTAAATCGTTGCGGAAATAATAGATACGTGAGTGTTCTAAAAAGCGTCCAATGATGGAGCGTACTTTAATATTGTCGGAGAGTTGCGGCACGCCTGGCCTTAAGGTGCAGGCACCACGCACAATCAAATCGATTTTGACACCATCACAGGAGGCCGCATATAAGGCACGGATGACGGCTTCGTCGGTGAGGGCATTTATCTTGATGATGATACGGGCTACTCGTCCTTCGCGTGCGATGCGAGCTTCATTGCGAATTGCTTTAATAATTTTGGTGTGGAGCGAGAAGGGGGCGAGCCATAAATAGTCGAGCTTTTTCGGTTTGGTCAAACCGGTCAAGTGCATGAATACTTCATTGACTTCGGCGGCGAGTTTTGGGTGGGCGGTGAGTAGTCCAAAATCCGTGTAAAAACGGGTGGTGGAGGGATGATAATTGCCCGTTCCCAAATGGGCGTAATGGCGCAGGCGACCGCCCTCTTCGCGGCGTATGACTAGGGCCAATTTCGCATGGGTTTTAAGACCGACCACACCGTACACCACTTGGGCTCCCGCTCTTTGCAGACGATCAGCCCAATTGATATTGGCCTCTTCGTCAAAGCGTGCCATCAATTCCACTACCACCGTGACTTCTTTGCCTGAACGTGCAGCAGTGATCAAGCACTCCATCAAATCTGAATTCATGCCGGTGCGGTAAATGGTTTGTTTGATCGCCAGCACTTTGGGGTCGATAGAGGCACTGCGCACAAAGTCGATCACCGTCTGAAAGGGTTGAAACGGGTGATGTAAAAGAACGTCGTGCTTGTTCAGGGTCTCGAAAATATCTTTGTGGGCTAATTTGGGTTCGGCCTTGGGTGAAAACGATGGGAAACGCAAGCTCGCTTGATGCACGTGTTCGATTAATTCGGCGAGGCGCACCATGTTGACTGGGCCATCAACGTGGTAGAGGCGATCCCGACCAAGCGAGAATTGTTCGAGCAAAAATTGCGCCAACGCTTCCGGGCAATTGCGCGCGACTTCCAACCTGACGGCCATGCCAAATTGTCGTCCTTGCAGCTCACCTTGCAAAGCCTGACGTAGATTTTTAACCTCATCTTCATCAACCCATAAATCACTGTCACGTGTGACGCGAAACTGCGAATAGGCGAGCACTTCGCGACCATTGAACAAGTCGCCAATATGGGCGTGTATCACCGAAGACAGTAGACAAAATGCGTGGCCACTGGGAGATAGTTCGTGGGGCACTTGAATAATGCGGGGTAGTACCCGAGGCGCTTTTACAATGGCGATAGCGGTACCGCGTCCGAAAGCGTCTTTGCCTGCCAGTGAGACGATGAAATTGAGACTCTTATTGACAACCTGCGGAAAAGGGTGGGCAGGGTCAAGGCCGATGGGGGTGAGTAATGGCCGCACTTCACGATCAAAATACGATTTTGCCCAAGCGCGTTGCGCTGCATTGCGTTCGCTATGCCTGAGTAGTTGGATACCCTTGCGCGCTAGGGTCGGTAAAATATCTTGATTTAGGACCTCGTATTGGCGCTTGGCAAGTTGATGACATTCATCGGCGATACGTTGCATCATGCTGGTGAAAGTAGCGTGTTGCGCTAATTCGCCATCAATGGTGTTTTGCGCCAAAAGACTGGCGACGCGTACTTCAAAAAATTCATCTAAATTACTGCCAACGATACACAAATAGCGTAAGCGTTCTAACAGCGGAATGCTGCGATCCTCCGCTTGCGCTAATACCCGCCAATTAAAAGCCATTTGCGACATTTCACGATCGAGATAAATGCCCGAGCGCGGCAAGTGGCTTTTCACCATGAGCGCGGCTTCGTGGTCACTGCTGGCTTTTTGTTGAGCGAGCGTTTGACTTGATTCGGTCAGGGTCGGCGACGACTCGCTGCTCTCGATTTTAGACTCTGCTTCGGCGTCGCTAGCGACGATGTGTTGACGCTTACTCATTTTCTTCTCGTTTTCATGCAATATTTTTTGCGCGATTTTGCGACTGTTTGCATACTTGGATAGTCTTATTTTAAGTGGAGTGTAGTCCTGCTTTATGACAAGTTTATGACAAAAAATGAATGAATGCGGTAAATATTTCAACCTCGTTGAGGCGTGTCATTAAGTTGTCATATTCGGCCATTAAAGTTCGATTCGTTCTTCAGCCCCAGGATAACTAATCGAGGTCAGTATGCAAATCAAATCAGAAATACACCGTCTCCTTTCTTCAAGTTCGCAGTTGTTAAAAGTCGCTAGTGTGAGCTTGGCTTTACTCACTACCAGCGCACATGCAGTCGATGTGACCGGTGCCGGCGCATCCTTCCCGTTTCCGGTTTACGTGAAATGGGCTGAATCCTATAAAAAAGTGAGTGGTAGCGCCGTTAATTATCAATCTAATGGATCGAGTGCGGGCATCAAGGCAATTAAAACCAAGACGGTCGATTTTGGCGCAACCGATATGCCTTTGAAAGGTGAAGAGCTCGAAGCCGATGGCTTGGTGCAATTTCCAACGGTCATCGGCGGCGTGGTGCCTGTCGTCAATTTAGAGGGCATCGCACCGGGCCAACTGAAAATGACGGGTGAGGTTTTAGCGAAAATTTATCTCGGTAGCGTACTGAAATGGAATGCGCCGGAGATTGTCGCATTGAACCCTGGCCTAAAGCTACCCGCCGAGGACATCACGGTAGTGCATCGCGTTGACGGCTCCGGTACGACTTTCATTTGGACCGATTACTTGTCCAAAGTGAGTCCTGAATTTAAAGAAAAAATTAGCAGTGGTACGGCAGTGAAATGGCCGGTAGGTTTGGGCGGTAAAGGCAATGACGGTGTAGCCGCCAACGTGCAGCGGATTAAAGGCGCGATTGGTTACGTTGAGTATGCCTATGTTAAGCGCAATAAAATGACGCACACACAGTTGAAAAATCGCGATGGACAATTTGTACAGCCTGACGATTTGAATTTTAAAGCAGCAGCATCGGGCGCGGATTGGGCAAAAACGCCGGGTATGGCCGTGGTGTTGACGAATCAGGCGGGCAAAGATGCTTGGCCAATTAGTGGCGCTACTTTTATTTTGCTGCAAAAAACCGCTAGCAATCCCGAGAATACGAAAGAAGTCATTAAATTCTTCGAATGGTCTTACGCCAATGGCGCACAAATGGCCGCAGATTTGGAATACGTACCTCTGCCGGCCGAGGTCATTAAGTTGATACACGCGAGCTGGAAATCGAATTTGAAAGATGCTTCTGGCCGCGCGCTCTATTGATTCTGCGTTCCAGAAATAGCTTGTATAGAAATAGAGTGTCCTAGCTGTACTTAAGAGGGGTTTATGTTGGAACAAACGGAAAGGCTGCAAGTCAACAAGAGCGAGGCAGCGATGGATACGATGGCGGTTTCCGCAGCGTTGGGTTCTGTCGCTGCGATGGCTCAAACCGGCATCACTGAGAGTGCGAATGGGCGGCGTCACCACTGGCAGGATTTTTGGTTTCACCGTCTGACGTTTTCATTCGCCTTACTGGTGCTTTTGAGTTTAACTGGCATCGTCGGCGCATTGATTTATGGCGCTTGGCCGGCATTGAAAGAATATGGCTTGGGTTTCATATCGCGGGTCGAATGGGATCCGATTAACGATCAATACGGTGGCTTGATCGCGATTTTCGGAACTCTCGTCACTTCCCTTATTGCGCTCTTAATCGCGGTGCCTGTGAGTTTTGGCATCGCACTATTTCTGACTGAAATTTGCCCAATGTGGCTACGCCGTCCTTTGGGTATCGCAGTTGAGCTCTTAGCGGGTATTCCTAGCATTATTTATGGCATGTGGGGTGCGCTGATATTTGCGCCGGTTTTCGCTGAGTATGGTCAAAGCTTTTTAGCCAAAGTTTTTGGTGGCGTGCCCGGACTGGCTGCTTTGTTTTCGGGACCCAAGATTGGGATTGGAATGCTCACCGCTGGCATTGTTTTGGCCGTGATGATTATTCCATTTATCGCTTCCGTCATGCGTGATGTTTTCGAGATGGTGCCGCAAGTTTTAAAAGAGTCGGCCTATGGTTTGGGTTGCACCCGTTGGGAAGTGGTGCGGCGCATTGTTTTGCCTTATGCACGCACGGGGGTTATCGGCGGCATTATGTTGGGTTTTGGGCGTGCCTTGGGCGAAACGATGGCAGTAACTTTTGTGATCGGGAACGCCAATGCGCTTAATATTTCCTTGTTCGCAGGCGGGAATAGTATCTCATCAACGCTGGCCAATGAATTTGCCGAAGCAGAATCAGTGATGCATGTTTCCTCCTTGTTCTATTTGAGTCTGGTGCTGTTTGTGATTACCTTCGTCGTTCTTTCTTGCGCCAAATTGTTATTGCTGAGTATGAAGAAGAAGGAAGGCTTGAAATGACGCACCCTGTGCAATCGCTTAGTACGAGCGCCCAACAAGCAAGAAACCCAGTGTATCGCGCGCGCTTGATGCGGCATCGCTTTGGCATTTTCCTTTCAAGCTGTGCGATGGTGTTCGGGCTGTTTTTTCTGTTCTGGATTTTGTTGACCCTTTTCGTGAAGGGATTTGGCGCAATCAATTTAGATATCCTTAGTCAACCCACGCCAGCGCCCGGCGAGGATGGTGGCGGCTTAGCCAATGCCTTGTTAGGTAGCGCACTGTTGGTGGGTTTTGCGACGCTGTTCGCAACGCCGGTGGGTATTTTGGCTGGCGTGTATTTGGCCGAATTTGGGGAACGCAATCGCTTCGCGGATGTCACCCGGTTTGTGACGGATATTATGTTGTCTGCGCCATCAATCGTGATCGGCGTGTTTGTGTACATTATTTATGTGCTACAGGTGAAGCATTATTCGGGGTGGGCCGGCACACTTGCGCTCTCCCTGATCGCGGTGCCAGTGGTGATGCGAACGACCGACAATATGTTGGCTTTGGTACCGACCAGCCTGCGCGAAGCCGCGTTTGCTTTGGGCGCACCGCGTTGGAAAGTGGCATTATTTATTCGAGTGAAAGCCGTCCGAGCGGGCATCTTAACCGGTGTGTTGTTGGCAGTGGCTAGAATTTCAGGCGAAACAGCGCCACTGATGTATACCGCTTTGAATAATCAATTCTTTAGTACGGATATGAATCGCCCCATCGCCAATTTACCATTGGTGATCTATCAGTTTGCGATGAGCCCCTATGATCATTGGCGCGAAATTGCGTGGGCGGGAGCCTTACTGATGACACTAGCAGTGTTAGCGCTGAATATTATTTCACGTACTGCCTTTGCGCAAAAAAATCCTAATTAATGTCAATCAAAAAATCATGAATTCCATGCCTACTAATTCGCATTCCACGGCAGCGCCCATTTGCATTGAAACTCGCGCCCTTAACTTTTTTTACGGCCAAAATCGTAGCTTGCGCGATGTGAATTTGAAAGTGCACGAGAAAAAAGTCACCGCCTTTATTGGACCTTCCGGTTGCGGAAAATCGACGCTTTTGCGCAGCTTTAATCGCATGTACGATTTATACCCGGGGCAAAGGGCGGAGGGTGAAATTATCTATAACGGGCGAAATATTTTGGCGCCCCATCAGGACATTAATTTATTGCGCGCAAAAGTGGGGATGGTTTTTCAGAAGCCAACGCCATTTCCGATGTCGATCTACGATAACATCGCTTTTGGAGTGCGTTTGTACGAGAATTTATCGAGAGGTGAGATGGACGAGCGCGTTGAATGGTCACTCAAAAAAGCTGCGCTTTGGAATGAGGTCAAGGATCAATTGGGTAGTAGTGGTTTGAGCTTGTCTGGTGGTCAGCAACAGCGCTTGTGCATTGCACGCGGCGTCGCCGTGAAACCCGAGGTCTTATTGTTAGATGAGCCTACCTCGGCGCTAGACCCAATTTCGACTGTAAAGATTGAAGAGTTGATACACGAATTAAAGCAGGATTACACCATCGCCATTGTCACGCATAACATGCAGCAAGCGGCGCGTTGCTCAGACTTCACTGCTTACATGTATTTGGGTGAGTTAATCGAATTCGGTGACACCGATCAAATATTTATGAACCCGGTTAGAACCGAAACACAAGATTACATTACAGGCCGTTTTGGTTAGTCTATGCCCAGTGTGTAGCGGCGAGACCTTTGTGGAAGATAGGAGAAAATATGACAGGCGAACATTCATCGTCACAGTACAATCACGATCTTGAGGCGATCCGTTCTCAAGTGTTGCTGATGGGCGGTTTAGTAGAGAAGCATTTTTTAGCTGCAATCGCTTGTTTTCGCGCTGGCAACGCAGAGCAAGCGAATGCGGTGGTCGCATCCGACGAAGAAGTGAATCGTCTGGAAGTGATGCTCGACGATTTGTGCAGCCATTTAATTGTTAAGCGTCAACCCGCAGCGAATGATTTACGCACCGTAATGGCGACCGGAAAAGTGATTACTGACCTTGAGCGTATCGGTGACGAATCGACCAAAATTGCGCGTGTATGCCTTGAATCGCTGAATCGGAAGCGGACAACTTCGGTATTAGATGCTTACGAAACGGTACGTGGTTTAGCGCACAATGTCGGTCAGATGCTACATGATTCTTTAGATGCTTTTGCGCGACATGATGAAGCTAAGGCAGTACAATTGATTGCCTACGATGCGACGATAGATCAGGATTTTCGTTCTATCATGCGTAGCTTGATTAGTTTCATGATGGAAGACCCAAGTACGATTTCGTCGGCTTTAGATGCGATGTGGATCGCCAAGGCAATTGAACGTATCGGCGACCATGCAAAAAATATTGCGGAGCATACGATTTATATCGTTGAGGGACGCGATATACGGCATTCTGATTATGTCGCCAATCTGTCTGCCAACAAATAAATTCCCTTCATCAGGAGCGTAAAGATTAGCAATGTCTAGCGATCAAACCACCATTTTAATTGTCGAAGATGAGCCAGCGATTAGTGAGCTGGTGAGTTTTACGCTACGCGCCGCAGGGTGGTCCACACAGGCAGTAGGTGACACCGCGCAAGCCTGGGCCTATTTGCAAAAGCGCACGCCACAATTGATTTTGCTCGATTGGATGTTGCCCGATCAAAGCGGTTTGCGTTTGCTGTCTAAAATAAGATCAGATCGCAATTTCAATGAGTTGCCCGTGATTATGTTGACCGCAAAAAGTATGGAGGAAGATAAAATCGCCGGTCTCGATCATGGCGCTGATGATTACATCACAAAACCATTTTCGCCGCGCGAATTGGCGGCGCGAGTCAAAGCGATGCTACGCCGTAAAAGTCCTGAGCATGCACAATCGACTTTGACGGTGGCCAATGTAAGGCTCGAGCCGAGTAGTTGTACGGTTAAAATTGACGAGCAAAAAATTGACATTGGACATGCCGAGTACAAATTACTTAAATTTTTGATGGCGCACCCTGAACGTGTTTTTTCACGTGGTCAATTACTCGATAAAGTGTGGGGCGACCATGTTGTGATTGAAGAGCGCACTGTCGATGTGCATGTGCTGCGCTTACGCAAAGTGCTGAAACAGGCTGAAGGCCTCATTAAAACGGTGCGTAGTGTCGGCTATATGCTGTCGGAAAAATAGCGTTCCTATGATTTTTAACCTCAAACTCTAAGCCACTGCGATTTTAGCGATGCATCCTCGACTCATATTTTGGATTTCGGCTGCGGTCAGGATAGCGACAATCCTAGCACTGGCGGCGCTAGGCGGCTATGCCTGGGGCGCAAAGACAGGTTTGTTGCTGGCAGTGGCGGGTTTAGTGGGACTGATACTGATACAACTGCGCTACCTGTTTAGTCTCTCGCAATGGCTGGAAGAGCCCCAGAGCACACGTTTGCCAGACGGTTGGGGGGCGTGGACCGATGTTTTTGCACGTTTGTACAGACTGCGCCGTGGTGATGAAAAAAATCAGGCTGAATTAGCCGAATGGTTGGCGCGCTTTCGGCAGGCCATGACCTTGCTACCGGATGGCGTAGTCATCATGGATGACGTAATGTTTTTGGAGTGGTGCAATCCGATTGCGGAGCGTCACTTGGGACTCGATTTGCGGCGCGATAAGGGGATGCGGGTCACCAATTTGGTACGCACACCTGAGTTCATCGACTACATCATTTTGCAAAAATACGAGACCCCGCTGACCTTAAGTTTTCGTGAACGTAAATTGATCGTGCATGTGATTCCATTTGAAAATCGGCGACAAATTTTGGTGACGCATGATGTGACCGAGCTTGAGAGTATTGATCGAATGCGGCGCGATTTTATCGCGAATGCCTCACATGAATTGCGCACGCCTTTGACGGTGATCAATGGCTTTCTTGAGATCGCTTCTATGCAGCCGGATTTGGAAGTCGCGATACGTTCCTCGCACGTCACATTGATGCTAGAGCAGGGTGTGCGCATGCAAGGTTTGATCGAAGATATGTTGACTTTGAGTCGTCTTGAATCAACAGAATTTCAGGTGCGCAAAGAAACGGTGGATATGCCCGTGCTTTTGCGACAGGTGGTACAAGACGCGCTGGTTTTGTCGGGGGGGCGACATACCATCCAATTGTTAGGACAGGGGCCAAGCTTAATCGGCAGCACCGACGAAATTCGCAGTGCGGTCAGCAATTTGGTCAATAATGCGGTGCGCTATACGCCTGATGGTGGTCGGATTGAGGTGTTGTGGGAAATGCGTGATGATGGCGCTTATTTGCGCGTGAAAGACGATGGTATTGGGATCGGCAATGAACACATCACACGCTTGACAGAACGCTTTTATCGGGTCGATAAAAGTCGCTCAAGGGAGACCCAAGGTACGGGCCTGGGACTGGCGATTGTTAAGCATGTATTGCTGCGACACGATGCGCAACTGCATATTCAATCGACACTAGGTCAAGGAAGTGAATTTTCTGTCTATTTCCCTCTGGTGTCGGTGATCAATTTGGACACGAAATAGGCGGAAAAATAGGGCGTTAAACAGCATTTTTTCTAAAAAGCAACGAGCCTATCTGTCAAACCTAGATTCCCCTAGGAAATGCGCTAAACTGCTAGCTACCATTGTTCCCCTCATTGGCGAGGTGTAGCTATGATCTTCCTGCATCGGTTCTTTCGCGAGCTTGCCTTTGAGGCATTTCCTCGTCTCATTTCTCATTTTTCAATTCTTATTTCTTGTCGCATCTTTCCCGTTCGAACAAGCATCCCCCTTAGCCGCTGGGTGGGTGGGTCGATTGCCTGCTTGCCTGTGCTTTGCTTTGCTGTCTCGTGTTGATCTACATGGAGTGACACATGAAAATTGCCCAGATTATTTTAAGAGACCTCGCACTCGATATGGATCAACTTGATACCTTGCGTGATATTTCTCCGCAGTTGATCTTGGTGTTTGGCTCGCCCGAACATTTTTCCAACCCGAGTTTGACTGCGAGCCTGAGCACCGCTTTCCCACATGCCCAGAGAGTCGGGTGTACTACCGCCGGGGAAATAGCGCCGAATGGCGTGGTGAATCATTCGACGGTGATTACTGCGATACATTTTGAACGCGCAAAATTTGTGGTGGCGCAGGCACCATTGGAAAGTATGGAGAAGTCTTTTGATGCAGGGGCGACCCTAGCGCGGAATTTATCATCGGAGCATCTGCGTGCCGTGTTGGTCTTGGGGCAGGGCGTGAATATCAACGGCAGCGCGATGATCTTGGGGATGGCCGATATTTTGGGGCAAGACATGCCAATTACCGGCGGTTTAGCTGGAGATGATGGCGCATTTGTGCAAACTTACACCCTATTTAATGAAGCGGTATCAACCGCCCATATCGTCGGCATTGGTTTTCTCGGCGAAGAAGTTTTATTTTCCCACGGAAGTTTTGGTGGATGGAAGCCTTTTGGCCCAACCCGAAAAGTGACCCGCTGCGTCGGCAATATCCTTTACGAACTCGATGGCAAGCCCGCCTTGGACGTGTACAAAACCTACCTCGGTGATTACGCCAAGGAGTTGCCCGCCTCAGGTTTATTGTTTCCCTTTGAGATGCTAAGTGACGCCCGCGAATCCTTAGGACAAATTCGAACTATCTTAGGGGTTAATGATGAGGATGGAAGTTTGGTGTTGGCGGGCGAAATTAATCCCGATGGATACCTGCGTCTCATGCATGCGCATACCAATGACTTAGTCGGCGGCGCTGAAACAGCCGCGCATGCAACCTTGGATGGAATTTCGGCCTGCCATGGGCAAGCCTTGGGATTGTTGGTGAGCTGTGTTGGGCGCAAATTAGTAATGGGTGGGCGGGTCGATGAAGAGGTCGAAGCGGTTCAGGAAATTTTGGGCAGCAATACCGTGCTCTGTGGCTTCTATTCAAACGGTGAAATTTGCCCCGGCTATCAATTGCGCGAATGCAGTCTACATAATCAAACAATGACCATTACCTATCTCGCAGAGAAGCTCGCATGAGGCATAAGCTATCGCTGCGACAATATAAACGTTTGCTCGGCATTTACGGCGAGGAGCAACTCGCGACTGTGTTTTCCGAACTGGAAGCCTTAAGTTTGCAAGCTGGACTCAGTGAAAGTACCCGTTCATTTTTGCATGGCTTGCCGCAATTTTTTGAGCAGGTTGACGAGGCCTATGATCAAGCGGATCGTGATCTGGCTTTGGGGAAACGCAGTTTGGAATTAAGTTCCGATGAGTTGATGGATGCCAATCGCGCATTGCGGCAAGAATCGGAGATGCGCAGCCAAGTGATGCTGACCCTGCGTCAAGCTGCGAATGAAGCTTTGGCACAGGTGGGACAACACCTTGCAGACGAAGAGAGTTTGGAGAGCCTCAGTACGCTATTAGCAGGCTTGGTGAGTGATATTCTATCGACGCGTAGCGAGTTGCAAACGGCCTTGGCGGCGATAAAAAATCAACAGTTCGCACTCGATCAACATGCCATCGTCAGCATTACCGATGCGGCAGGTGATTTGATTTACGCAAACGAACAGTTTTGTCAGATTACCCAATACACTTGGGAAGAATTGAAAGGGAAAAATCACCGCTTCATTAACTCCGATCTGCATAGCAAAGATTTTTTTTCGCAACTCTGGAATACCATCACGCTTGGCGAAGTGTGGCATGGCGAAATTCGGAATCGGAAACGGGATGGTAGTCTGTTTTGGACGAACGCAACCATCGTGCCTTTCTTGGATGCCGATCAAATACCCTATCAATACATTTCTATACGGACGGATATCACCGAAGAGCGTTTATTGAAAGATGAGATTGAAGCGAGCAAGCGACTCTTACAAAACGTGATGGACACCTTGGGCGAAGGGGTTTATACCCTTGATGCCGCTGGGCGCTGTACCTTCATCAATCCCGAGGCGGAAAAAATTATCGGCTGGTCGCTAGAAGAAGCCAGAGGTCACATTTTTCATGATCTTGTTCATGGCTCAAGTCGAGACGGACAGCAGGTTCAGCATGAACAATGCCCTATCAATATGACGGTCGCCAGTGGGCAAGTTTATCGTTCGGAAGACGAATATTTTCAGCATAAAAACGGGAATTTTTATCCAGTATCGATAGTGGCATCCCCGATTTTTGAAAATGGGGCGATTGTCGGTTCAGTCGCTGCTTTTCAAGATGTGACGGCACGTCACGCGGCCGATGCGGCATTGCGCGCAAGCGAAACTAAACAAAGAATGATGCTCGATAATGCGGCCGACGCGGTATTTGTAGCCGATAAGACTGAGCGGTGGATTTATGTGAACGACTTGGCGGTACAAATGTTGGGGTACACGCGGGAAGAAATGATAGGGATGAGCGTCTATGATTTGCTGCCGCCCGATCAACGAGAAGAGTCGCGTGAGAATTTTGCCCATCGCTTGATGCGCGATAAATTGGTGCGTCAGGAAATTCGGCTCCTGAAAAAAAATGGTGTGCAAGTGCCCGTGGAGATGAACGCGGCATTGCTGCCCGACGGTAGTATTTACGGCTCATGTCGCGACATTACGAGTCGTAAAGAATTTGAGGCTGAACTGATTAAGGCGAAGTTAGGTGCTGAAGCGGCTAACCATGCCAAGAGCGATTTCCTAGCGACCATGAGTCACGAAATCCGCACGCCGATGAATGGCATTATCGGCATGACCGAACTTACTTTAGATAGCGATTTAAACCCGCATCAGAGAGATCACTTGGAGTTAGTTAAGACGGCATCGTATTCGCTGCTCGCCATTATTAATGACATACTCGATTTCTCAAAAATAGAATCGGGCAAAATTACCCTAGAACGCATTGAGTTTTCCTTACGCGAAATGGTGGCAAGTACGCTCAAAGCTTTGGCTTTACGTGCGGAGCAAAAAAATATCGAACTGGTGTATGAGGTCGATTCGCGTTTGCCGGAAAATATCATCGGCGACCCAGGAAAATTGCGTCAGGTTTTAACTAATTTGATCGGTAATGCAATTAAATTTAGTGAGCGGGGAAGTATCAGCCTGATCGTGAAATTGGTCGAGCGCCAGCATAAAGACCTTCGAATTTATTTTTCTGTTCTGGATCATGGTATCGGGATTGCAGCAGATAAACTGGAATATGTTTTTGAGCCATTTAGTCAAGCCGATGCATCGACTACGCGCAAGTATGGGGGGACTGGATTAGGCCTTTCAATTTCCTCGCGTTTAGTGAGTTCTATGGACGGCAAACTGGAGGTGCTCAGCGAGTTGGGAAGCGGCAGTCAATTTTATTTCTCTGGCGTGTTTCAAATGGGTGCGCCGAATTTAACACTGGCTTCAACCAGTAATTTGCGCGGCATTTCCGCCCTGCTGGTGGATGATGTTGCGCTCAATCGCGAATTCCTAGGCGAGACTTTAAGGCTTTGGAATATTCAAGTTGAGACCGCCGATTCGGCCTCAACGGGCGTAGAAAAAATTGCTTTGGCATACCAAAGAGAGCAGCCTTTCGACTTGCTACTTCTTGACACCAGCTTACCCGAAATGAATGGCGAAGCAGTACTGGAACAATTGCATTTGGACGGGAAGTTGAGCACTACGAAAGTTATCTTGTTGACTGGGCCGGGAAGTCTACCCAACGTGGCGTCAAAAAAAGCGGTCTTCGCTATGATACGCAAGCCAGTCAGTCTTTCAGAATTGCATCATGCAATCGAACGTTTGATCAATACGCCGCACGAAATCCTGGGCTTGATGGACGCGGTGCAGACTCCGCAAGATCAAGTCATGGGAGCATCATTACGGATCTTGATTGCAGAGGATAATCTCATTAATCAAAAGTTGGCGGTCAGCTTACTCGAACGCTGGGGGCATCGCACCATGGTGGCGACCAATGGCCTTGAAGCCGTCAATATTTTCAAGGAAAACCGCTTTGATGTCATTTTGATGGATATGCAAATGCCTGAAATGAGTGGGATTGAGGCCACTCAAAAAATCCGCGAGTTGGAAACCTTGGCGCAAAGAATCCCGATTGTGGCGATGACGGCCAACGCGATGCAAGGTGATCGTGAGCGTTGCTTTGAGGTGGGGATGGACTACTATCTTTCTAAACCAATTAAAGCGGACGCATTGCGCAATCTGCTGACCCAAATTTTTCTCACTCGTTACGTGGAAGTGAATGCGAACGACACCATGAATTTTACGGCCTCCGCAATTCTGACAAAGAATAATGGCGTACCTCGTGTCAACGGATTTAATTTTGAATCCGCTTTGGAGGCAAGTGATGCGGAGATTGTTCCGATAATTGGGCCTATGTTTTTAGAGGCCTATCATCAGCAATTGCGTGATATTGAGACCGCGATTTTGAACGAAGACAGTGAGCATTTATGTCGAAGCGCACATACCATGAAGGGCTTGTTGGGAAATTTCGGTGCCCAACCTTTGGTGGAATTGGCGCGCAGCTTAGAGCTAAAGGGGCGTAATCAAGATAATGCGCGTGTCGGCGTTTTGTTTAAAGACTTGCAGGCACAATTGCCGCAATTAATTAGCGCGCTTAAGAAACATCTGGCCCACAAATTGTAAAACAGAATCTGTTTTCACAGACACTCAAACACGGGCAAAATTTCTTCATCTCCCTGCTCAGTTTACTACCGAGTTCGCTTGCCCTTCCTTTCTAGCCCGAATACAATGAGTGACCGCTAAAAGGGAGAATTGTATGTATCGTGTGATGCTGGTTGAGGATGATGAACGCTTAGCGACTTTGGTCTCGGAATATCTTCAATCCTACGAATTTTCTGTTGATGTCGTGGCGCGTGGTGATTTAGCGATTGCGCATTTCCAAGCACACTCCCCAGACTTAGTGGTGTTAGATTTGATGCTGCCCGGTTTAGATGGCATGGTTGTCTGTCGCCAATTACGCGAGATTAGCAAAGTGCCGATTTTAATTTTGACCGCGCGCGAAGATTCGTATGACGAGGTTTCTGCGCTCGAACAAGGCGCAGATGATTTTGTGAATAAGCCCGTGCAGCCGCGCATACTCTTGGCGCGATTACGAGCGCTGGTTCGGCGCATCGGCTCCGGCGCTGATACAGATGAAGCATCGTCGAATGACAGTGTTAGTTTTGGTCGCCTGCATGTTTCGCGTGCCGATAGAGTGGTGCAATGGCATGAGAAGACGGTGGATCTGTCGAATACCGAATTTAAACTTTTAATGATCTTGGTTGAAGCGCCGGGTCAGGTTTTGTCGCGCGACGAAATTTTGAAAAAAATGCGTGGAATAGAATTTGATGGATTAGATCGCAGCATCGACAATTTAGTGTCGCGCTTACGCCGACGTTTTGATGATCATAATTCTGAACGCATCAAAACGGTTTGGGGCGAAGGGTACTTATTTTCGCCTTCGGCTTGGGAATAGAATGAAGCGCCGAGCGAAATGAGCAGAGCGCATTTTTACGGGAATTTCGCTTGTATCGATTTTATTCGAACAGGGCTATCATCACCAAAGGCGCGCTACGGGTGTAGATTTGGCCTGCGTTGGGTAGCTGATTGAAATTGAGATTAATGACTTTGAAGTTGTTCGCCGTGTCTGGCCAAATAGGGGCGTTTTCGGTGAGCGGTAAAGTGAGGCTAGGGGCGCTCACTGGACGTAATTCCACATTAGTATTCGCTTCTCTTTTATCGAAAGCGATGCGGATACCAGCGCATTTCTTGCCACTCACAGAAGCCGGTGAGAAGTAATTCTGGTAGGCTAAAGCTTGTTCACAGGCGCGCCGTAATTCACTTATTTCATAGAGTCCATCGGATCGCAAATTGAGACTGATTCGGGTATAAAACTTCAGCTGCGCTGATGCTGCCTGGACGACTAATTCAGCGTTCTCGTCGTAGGCAGTTTTGAGTAAGGGTAGTTTAACTCTGCCGGTCGCATCAAGCACTAAATTGAGTTGAGTGCGGGTGCCGTGCAAGCGCAGTTGAGCTTGATCAAGACTTAAATTTTTGTCTTTCGTGACCAGTTGTAGGTGCTGTTGAATTAAGGTCTTGTCCTGCCCAAATTTTTCAAACCACAGCATGCTGCGATAGACATCGCGATAGCTGATCCATTCTGCGCCTTTGCTCTGCGCAGCGTCGCCATTGCCCTGCGCCGCGGCGGTTTGCACGGTCGTAAGGCACAGCAAGAAAAAAATGGAGCTCAGGATTTTCACGGGGGGTCGTCTGTATTTTAAAATCGATAGGCGATTGCAGTGGATGCGTAAAAATTGCTACGTCTTTCAACCAGTGGACTATCACCCGCTCCGCCGACAAGATGGCTGAGTTTGATTTTTGAGGTGAGCATCCAGTCCGCACTCCAATTCCAATTCCAAGTCAAATCAGCATGTAAATCTTTGATCCCGCCGCCCGGACGATAGCTAGGATTAAGGCTGCGTCCCGCTTCGGTATCGCTGACCCCAAAATAGCTACGGTTATAGGCCGTATTGACGGTGTTAACGCCAGCGGCGAGGCTCAATTTGTGATGCGGAAAGAGATCGTCCAAGCTGTAGCGGATGTCAGTTGTTAAGCGTAGGCCGCGGCTGTCATTGCCGTAGCCGTAGCTCAGTACATTGATCAATTTTGTATGGGTGCCGATTTGAAGATGGTGAAATCCACCCGCGATAAGGCGGGTATGAATATCGGTCAAGCCGACTAACTTATTGGTGTTCTTAGTCGATGCAAAAAAATTCGGTCCGGTAATATCGCTTTGTATTGATTCAGGTGTTCCGATACTATTGGACAGACCATTGGGTGTGCGCGACGGCTCGATTTGAAATAGCGGGCCGTATTCAAATTTTGGATTTTCACTTAAATGCCAACCTGCACTCATGCCTGAAATGAACAGTCCGTTACTCCATTGGATTTGCGCCAATAGTAAGGGCGAGCGTTTATTTTTTTCTGCGCCCTCGTAATGCGGACGTGAGATCAGACCCAGTCCCAAATACATATCGTGACTGCCATCGGGCATCAGATTACGTGCACTGGACTGCGCAAAGCTAGGCTGTGCCGTAAGGCTGATAGTGCCAATAGCGCCGATCGTGCTGACAATGATGCGTATAAGTGACTGTTTTTTCATTCTGTATGGAGAGTGACGAACATAGCGTTGAACATGCTGCTATTGTAGCGTCGCCTCATCGTTTAAACCACGCTTAAACCACGTTTGAACCACGAATTAACCACGATTGCACCACTTTAGTTGTAGATCGTAATCGCATTAAAATCAACCGGAGCATCACTACGCGGAATGCTCACTAAATAAGCTGGCGTCGGTACGTAAGTGGTGCACATGACACCGATTCCTGGGGTGCTGTCATGGTGGGCAACATGGATCGCTCCCGGCTCTTGCCAAACATTGAAATCAGCAATGCCATAGCAACCTGAAGCTTGTGCGCCTAGGAAAACAGCTAACACCATGTCTTTACTAAAATCGACTACGGGCATGGCATTAAAATCGCCATTGTGTTCCATCCATAAACTAGACCAGCTTTGCTGATCTTTGACCACGACGTTACGCGCACTGTTGATACGCGAGAGATTACTATTATCGACGAGTTTGTAGGCAGTCATTTTGCTGCTGACATTGAGGAAACGAACGGGCAGGTCGAGGCGCTGTGTTTGTACGATATTCATGGGCGTGCTGGTTTGACTGCCAGTCGTATCGCAACTGGCAATCGAGATACGCTCTTGCTCAAAATACTCGGCTGTTAAGATTTGGCTGTCGCTGCTGACCTTGAGGATTTGCGTTGTGCTGCAGTTGTGCGGTGTTTTGTAGAAACTGGCTAAGACCATTTGACCCGGAGCCAGTACATCGAGTTTAAAAGGCGCTTTGAATTGACCTTGTTCCATTAATTTTGTGAACGCAGCGCTATCGTTGGTGACAAAATTATTCGGTGCATTACCATGAAATAAGTTCGCTGCGAAGGAAGAAATCGTCAGATTGCTACTGGCTCTTGGCGCAACTGCCATCGCCTGTACCGAGTGGGCATTGCCCAAGCCCAGATCGGCTTTGTCAAGATTGGCGAGGATGGTTTTAAAGAGATTTAATTGGCTAGCATCATTGCAGCTATTGCGTGGCCCTGCAATGCTGTCGGCATTGCTGCAAATGATATTCTGCGGTGTGTTTCCGTACAAGGTTTGCGAAAAAGACGCATCGGCACAATTGCCAGCTTTATCCCAAAACACTTGTTTTTGATCGATGATGTACATACGGTTTTTAAGATTGGCGCAGCTCGTATCTTTCGCTAAGAGAAGAAATTCATTAGCGGCGACTGGAGCAGGTGAGGTGCCAGGTGTTTTGCTTGAATTACTACTGCCACCGCAGGCGCTTAATAAACTCATTAAACCGACTGCGCTGATGAACATGAGGAGGTGTTTGTTTGAAGTCATTTCAAAGCCCTAGTGTGCTGTAAGTTTGAATCGTAGATTCGGCTTGCGCCTAATCAGATCAGTAGCGGCAGTGTAATCAAGGGGAAATGTTCAATCCTCTTCAAAATAAAGCGAATTTGTCGTGAATTTGTACGAGGCTTGGACAAGATGCAAGAAACTGGGATAATCAGCGCGTTGTGCTTAGATAAAAAATAAAATGAAAATGAAGCGAGATTCGCTAGGTCACTGTCATCAACGGACAAGCAATTGGGAATGGGCGCAATTGTGAATCGCCTTTTTCGCCGATTTCTAGCGCCGGTATTTTTGTCCATCGCATTGGCAACCGTGTTGGTGTACATCGTGATTGCGTGGATTTTTGGCGACCCACTTCAGCAAAATGCAGTGCGCCAAGCTGCGCCCCAGATTTTTTTGCTGGAACACTATATCGATAAAGCGCCGAATGACGAGTGGCTACAGCGTTTGAATAAAGTGCGGGAAGTTTCGCAAGTTAAGTTCGATCTAATCCCTTTAAACCAAGCCTTATCACAACTGAGCGCAGCCCAACATCAAACCCTGATCTCGGGTGCAATTGTGATTGATTTCAGTCATAAAAGTTTTTATCGTCGGGTTGATTTAGGCGGAAATCGCTATGTGGGTAGTGATGAAGATGTGCTCTTAGCACAAAATTTACCGATGGATTATTGGTTGAATGTGCAGATGGAATTGGTGCGCTACGTGATTGTCGCACTGGTGCTGTTGATCCCCATTGCATTTTGGTCGCGCGCGCATTGGCGTGAGGTTGAAGCATTGGCGAAAGTGACCCATGCCTTCGGTGCGGGTCAGCTATCGGTGCGTGCGACGACTAGCAGCAAAGCCAGCATTTATCCATTGGCGCAGCAAATCAATGATATGGCCGAGCGCATTGAGCATTTGCTTGAGGCACAGAAAAATTTGATGCACGCTGTTTCACACGAATTGCGTACCCCGATTGCGCGCCTAGAATTTGGTCTCGAGATCATGTACGACGGGATGCAAGATGCGCCAACAAGGGGGCGTATTGATGCCATGCGGGGTGATTTGAGTGAATTAAATAGTTTAGTTTCGGAGTTACTGGAATTGGCGAAAGTCGATCAGAGCGAAGCTTTGCCGATGACGCTCATGCTGGCGACAGATTTGATCCATAACTGTCTCGAACACCTACCACCGCGCCCCGCGCATTTGCAATTAAAGCTGGAACTTCCAGACGAAGCTTTGCAGATAGAAGGCGACTCGCGCCTGTTGACGCGTGCGATTGTGAACCTATTGAAAAATGCGTTTAAGTACGCCGAATCCACCATCATATTGCGTTGTGCGAAGTCAGACAGAGGGCAATGCATATTGGTGGTTGAAGACGATGGCCCAGGGATTCCCGAGTCTGAACGCAGTAAAATTTTCGAGGCATTTTATCGACTTGATCGCAGTCGTGATCGCAGCACCGGCGGTTTTGGTTTAGGCTTGTCTATCGTGCGGCAAATCGTGCAATTACATCGCGCTCAGATACGCGTAAGCGCTTCGAACTTAGGTGGTGCGCAATTTGAGTTGACTTTCCATCCGGCGCGAGCAAGCGTTCTTGCGCCAATGGAAAAACTGGTTTAAAACGGTTGCGTGCGTAGGTGTAGCCAAGTAAGCGCAGCACCCGAAAGGCGTGGCGCTAAGCGTTTCCGTACTTCTTCATGATAAGTATTGAGCCATTCGATCTCATCGCTGCGCATCAAATCCCTCGCGATGCAACGGCTATCGATGGGGCACAAAGTTAAGGTTTCAAAACGCAGGTAACTACCGAATTCAGTGCTAGGACCCGCAATGCACAGCAGTAGATTTTCTATCCGTATGCCCCATTTCCCCGAACGGTAAATTCCGGGTTCGTTGGACGTGATCATGCCTTCTTGCATCACCATGTCGGCATTTGGAATCGCAGCTGAAATCGATTGGGGACCTTCGTGCACATTTAAGAAATAACCGACACCGTGTCCAGTACCGTGGCCGTAATTGATGCCCTCAGCCCACATCGGTGCGCGCGCAACAGTGTCGAGCACGGTGGAAAATGTCCCGCTTGGGAACTGCATTTTCGAGAGCGCGATCATGCCTTGTAATACCAAAGTGAAATCACGCTTTTGCTCAGCACTGACTTCACCGACGGGCACGACGCGAGTAATGTCGGTGGTGCCGTTTAAGTATTGTCCACCTGAGTCTATGAGTAGTAATCCATCGCCAGCGATCGCGGCATGCGAGGCGGGTGTCGCCCGATAATGGGGCATCGCGCCATTCGCATTAAAGCCTGCAATGGTGCCGAAGCTAGGCGAAATAAAGTGATTTTGCTTAGCGCGCGCCGCACACACTTGCTCGTCTATGTCCAGTTCGGTGATGCTGCGTTGACCTAGGTTTTCTTCAAACCATGCAAAAAATTCGCACAGCGCCGCGCCGTCTTGTTCCATCGCTTCACGCACGAATTGCGCTTCTTGCGCGTTCTTGCGCGACTTGAGTAAGACCGATGGGTTGAGCGCTTCAATGACTTGCACATGTTGGGCTATCGCCTGCCTAAAGCCATAGGTGACGCGTTTTGGGTCTATCAATAGGCGGCTATTGGCTGGTAGCTCGGCCAGCGCTTGACCCGCTTGCGCATATTCACAAATGCGCACGCCATCTGCTTGCAAATGCTGTGCGATCTCATTGGTGACTTTTGAACGCGGTACAAATAGTGTTGCGCCTTCCAATCCTATCAATGCGTGCGAAACAAAGACTGGGTTATAACTGACATCTGCGCCGCGCAAATTGAAAATCCAAGCGATGTCATCGACCGTCGATACGAAATGCCACTGCGCCCCTTTTGCGTGCATTTGGAGGCGTATTGCAGAAAGTTTGTCGGCGCGGCTTTGTACTGCGAAAGGCGGGACGTGTTCAAAGATCGCAGCGTCGGGCAATGCAGGGCGATTGGTCCAAACCGAATTGAGTAGGTCAACTTTGGTTTCTAAACGGATTTGTTTTGCTTCAAATGCCGATTGCATACTGCGGGCCACGGCCAAACTTAAGACATCCCCATCGACCGCAAGCACCTGCCCTTGAAGCAAATTATCCGCCAACCAATCGATATGCGCGGTCGCTGCTGCCGACTGAATTTTCATGAGACTGATACCGCTACCAGCTAATTCGATTTCTGCTTGTTCCCAGTAGCGACTATCGACCCATAATCCGGCAAAATCGGGCATCACAATCAAGGTCGCAACCGAGCCGGTGAAACCAGAAAATACTTCCCGCCCTTGCCAACGGCTGGGCAAATATTCTGATAGATGCGGATCCGCGGAGGGAATGATCAAGGCATGAAAACCTTGCGCATTCATTGCCGCGCGCAATTGCGTTAAACCTTGTTGTATTGCGTTTTGCATAGATGTATTTGGGTAGGGTTTGACTAATTAGTGATTAACGGACGCGCATGCCTGGCTCTGCACCGGGCCAAGCCTCCAAGATATATAAACCCGGATTGCTTTTTTCGTTTGCCGCAGAAGCCGCTAAAACCATTCCTTCAGACATGCCAAATTTCATTTTGCGCGGCGCTAAGTTGGCGACCATCACGGTGAATTTTCCGATCAGTTGTTCGGGCTGATAGGCCGATTTAATGCCGGAGAAAACATTCCGTGTTTTGCCTTCACCGACATCTAATGTCAGGCGTAATAATTTATCCGAACCTTCTACGTGTTCACAATGGACGATTTTAGCGATCCGTAAATCGATCTTCGCGAAATCGTCTATTTTTATTTCTGGCGCGAGTTCTTCGATCTGCTGGGTATCAGATTCTACAGGCGCATTTTGCGGTGCAGGTGCGTCAAATAATTGATCGAAAATGCTGCCATCGACACGCTGCATCAGGTGTACGTAGGGCTTAATTTTGTGCAGATGTGGAAGCGGTGTGTCAACGTCTGACCAGTTCATCGCAGGGATATTAAATTGCGCTTCAACCTGGCTGGCCAAGTGCGGTAAAACGGGCTTGAGGAAAATCGTCAGGATGCGGAAAGCTTCTAAAAGGCGGCTGCAAACCTCTTGTAACTTCGCATCGTTTTCCGCTTGTTTAGCCAGTTCCCAAGGTTTATTGGCATCGACGTAGGCATTGATGATGTCGGCTTGCTCCATCACCGCGCGCAAGGCTTTGCCAAATTCGCGTGCTTCGTAAAGCGCTTGAATTTCTGCGCTGGCATTGCGTAGCTTGGTGATGAATGGATCGTCGGAAGTTGCCCACGCGGTGTTGACTACGCCGTCAAAACGTTTGCTGATAAAGCCTGATGCGCGACTGGCGATGTTAATGTATTTGCCGATCAAGTCCGAATTGACACGCGCCACGAAGTCTTCAGGATTCATATCCAAATCTTCGACTTTGGCATTGAGTTTGGCCGCGAAATAATAACGTAGCCATTCAGGGTTCATGCCGATGTCGAGGTAACGCAAAGGCGAGATGCCGGTGCCGCGCGACTTCGACATTTTTTCGCCAGAGACCGTGACAAAGCCGTGCGCGTACACATTGTCCGGCGTCTTGTAGCCGGAAAATTTCAACATCGCAGGCCAGAACAAGGTATGAAAATAGGTGATGTCTTTACCGATGAAATGAATCTGTTCGGTCGAAGGGTCTTGCATGAAAGCGTCGAAATCTTGGCCGATTTTGCCGAAATAATTTTTCAGCGATGCGAGATAACCGACCGGTGCATCCAACCAGACATAAAAGTATTTGCCCGGTTGATCAGGAATTTCAATTCCGAAGTAGGGCGCATCGCGGCTGATGTCCCAATCACCCAGACCACCTTCGCCTTCCAACCATTCCTTGCATTTGTTCGCCACTTCCGATTGCAAACGTTTATCTTGCAAAGCCCATGTGCGTAAAAAGTCCACGCATTTTTGATCCGAGAGCTTGAAGAAAAAATGCTCGGACGATTTCATGATCGGTGTCGCACCGGTCAAGACCGAATACGGATTTTTGACTTCGGTTGGCGCATACACGGCGGAGCACACTTCACAGGAGTCGCCATACTGATCCTTTGCACCGCATTTAGGACATTCGCCCTTGATGTAACGATCCGGCAAAAACATGTTTTTAACGGGATCGTAAAACTGTTCTATGGTTTTGCTAGTGATAAATCCGGCTGCTTTCAGTTTGCGATAAATATCTTGTGACAAAGCGTGATTTTCTGGACCATCCGTCGAATGCCAGTTATTAAATTCAATGTGAAAGCCATCGAGATACTGCTTACGCCCTGCCGCAATTTGCGCGACAAATTCTTGCGGTGTGATGCCAGCTTTTTCGGCCGCAATCATGATAGGTGCACCGTGCGCATCGTCAGCACAGACAAAATGGACCTCGTGTCCAGCCATGCGCTGATGGCGCACCCAAATATCGGCCTGGATGTATTCCATGATATGACCGAGATGGAAGGGCGCGTTGGCGTAGGGAAGGGCAGTCGTGACGAACAGCTTGCGGGTTATCATTTTGCTCAATATGTAAAATTAGTGGAAGCGGGTATTTTAACCGAGTTTGTCTCGAGCAGACAGCGCAGAAATCTAGACGAAAAAAAACCCCGCAGGTTTTGCCACCTACGGGGATTTGCTTAACTGAGTTTCAGGGTTTAGCGGTCGCCGAAACTGCTGCGACGATTGCCATTGGCCTCGCCAAAACGCGATTTCGATTTATACGCAGCTGCGCCGCTTTCGCCGCGTGGAGCGCTAGCGCCGTTGCCTTCGGAACGTGCGCCTGCAGGCTTGCTAAAACTACGCTGACCGGGCGGTTTGCTATTGCCAAAACTATTGCCTGTCGAGCGCTTGTCACCTGGTTTCCAGCCAC
>JAHFQV010000183.1:0-2319 GCA_023259175.1 Oxalobacteraceae bacterium
GATCGACGCTCAAGCTCCCCGCGTATGGGGCTTGGTTCGGCCGCTTAGACCAATAGCGTTTGTTGGACTAGTGTTGGACTAGTGTTGGACTAATGTTGGGCTAATGGTGGGCTAATGGTGGACAAAAGAATTTTTCCCGATTTTTAAACGACAGCGCGCAAATCTGGGTTTATACTCCTCATTTCGTCAAATCTAGACTAGACCAGACCAGACTCAACTCAGCCGTCGCAATCGAAAGAGGAAACCTTATGCGCTTCGTAAATCGTTTTTTGTCCGCTATATCCATCCTTGCATTGAGTACAATTTGTCTCGCCGCACAGGCATCGGTACAAGCTCCGGAAGCAGGAAAAGAATACAGTGCGCTCAAACGAGCCCAGCCCACTGAGTCGGGCAAGAAAATTGAAGTGATCGAATTCTTTGCCTATTACTGCCCACACTGCAATGCCCTAGAACCTTTGCTTGAAGCTTGGGTTAAGAAAAATAGCGACAAAATTGTTTTCAAGCGCATTCATGTGCTTAATCCTGGCATCGAGACCCAACAAAAATTGTTCTTTACCTTGGATGCAATGGGTATCGCGGATCAATATCAAAGAAAGGCTTTCGAAGCCTATCATGTGCTCCACAATCGTCTGCTAACCGACGCGCAAATTGGCGATTTCGTCAAACAAGTGGGCATAGACAAAACCAAATTCTTTGGGGTGTACAACTCCTTCACCGTACAAACCAAGATCAGTCGCGCCCAACAACTCACCCGTGACTATGAAATCAACTCTTGGCCTACCTTGATCATCGATGGACGCTTAATGACTTCGCCTTCAATGGCAGTTTCCAATATCGGTCGAGTCAGTGAAGAAGAACAAAATCAAGCAATGTTTCCGGTACTCGATTGGCTGATCAGTAAAGCGCAAAAAGAAAAATCCGCGAAGTGAAATTCACCAACTTCAGACGCGGCCAGATTTTTCTAGCCGCGTTCTGTTTTAGCGCGATTTGGGTTCATCTCGCGTGCGCTCAGACACCCGCGCCAATTCCCTCGACCACACAGACACCACAGTGGGGCAAGCTGCTACAGAAAGCCGGGCTCCAGCCAAATTCCTTCGCTGCGATCGTCATGCCCGCTCATCAAGGCGAAGCTATCCTCGCCATCAACGCACAAGCCTTGATGGCACCCGCATCGACCATGAAATTGCTGACCAGCTTTATCGCGCTCGATAGTCTAGGACCCCAATTTAAATGGAAGACCCAATTTCTCAGCGAAACACCTATCCAAGACGGAAAACTCCAAACCAATCTCTATCTGCGCGGCGGTGCTGATCCGAATCTCACATGGGACAGGTTAAGCCTAATGTTGCGCAACTTAAGACAACAAGGTCTGCGCGAGATCGAAGGCGATATTGTTTTGGATCGCAGCTATTTTCGACCCAGTCGTCCTGACCTCAGTGAGACACTCATTGACGAAAATACCGATGCCTATTACAACCTTATTCCCGATGCTTTACTCATCAACGGCAACTTGACCGCTATCGATATTGATACGACTTCTGGCAAAGCCGTCGCGCAATTGCAAACACCGCTTGATCAGGTGCAATTGCAGAGCCAATTAAAACTCAACGATAAAAACTGCACGGATTGGAAGCAAGGACTCGGACCCATCCAAATTAGCAATTTATCCGACGGCAAACTCAAGCTGAATCTAGTGGGTAGCTTTCCACGGCAATGCCAAATCACCCAGTATCTCAATATTCTTGACCGTAATCTGTATATCGATAGTTTGATACGCGCACTTTGGAGGGAATTGGGTGGGCAATGGCAGGGTAAAGTCATCGACGGTATCACGCCTGCGAATGCGAAAATACTGCATGAGCGTAGCGCCGAGTCGCTGGCCGATACCCTACGCATCGTCAACAAATATTCTGACAATAGCATGGCGCGCATTGTATTTTCCAGCTTAGGCGCAGAGGCAAATACAGAGGACAAGACGCTCACCACCAACAAACTCGCCCAAGCCAAAGTGCACCGTTGGCTGGTCGAGCATGCCATCGACGATACCGGTCTGTCCGTGGAAAATGGCTCGGGTTTGTCGCGTAGTGACCGTATCAGTGCCTACCAGCTAGCCCAGATTTTGCGTCTCGCCAGCAATCACGTTTGGTACCCCGAATTTGCTGCCAGCTTGCCCATCGTCGGGATCGATGGCACCATGCGCAAACGTTTACTCGGGAGTACTGTCGCGGGACGGGCGCGGATAAAAACCGGCTATCTCAAAAACGCCATTGCGGTCGCGGGCTATGTCAGAGACCAACATGAACAGGAATGGATAGTGGT
>JAHFQV010000183.1:2419-4473 GCA_023259175.1 Oxalobacteraceae bacterium
TGCTTCTCTACCCCATTTTTTTCTTACTGAGCCTGCCTTTCCGGCTCTTAGGGATCGCGGTCGACGGGGTGTTTGGCGTATTGCACGCACTGGTCATGTTGCCAGCACGGATATTGGGTGGTCGTTAGGGACTTGGGCAGCGCGGATTTAAATCGTGCTTAAAACATCTTGCAATTGGTCGGCCCAATCCTCAACATCATCCAAGCTCATGCCGAGAAATTCAGCCACGCGCACGCGTGCTTTTTGCCACTCAGGCGGCTGTTCCAAGCCTTCGCTTCGATGAATAGCGTACTCAGCCAGTGCGCATAAGGCGATCAGGCCACGTATCGCATTGTCGGTCGCCCCGCATTCCAAAGTCGAATAATCGTGATGCAGTAGGATGCCCATTTGAACGACTTCCGGCAAACCCCAAGTGCGCGCCAGCAAAGCACCAATCGAGGCATGATGCGTGGCGTGAGCTTGTTCCTCAATATCGGTCATGGGCAGTGCTAACTCACGATTCGCCGCCAACCAAGTTTGCTCATAATTGGGAAATCTTTCCATTAAAATCGGCACACCGATGTCACAGAACAGACCAAAAGTGTAGGCCACATCGGCACTACAGTAAGCCGCTCTGCGCATGAGCACACTCATTAATTGTGCACGCTTGGCCGAGAAATCCCAAAAACTACGTAGGGCATTCCCTTTCGCTTGCACCGTCTGACGTACTACGATACCCGTCATCAGCACCCCCGTCTGCTGCATTCCCAGTAATTCAACGGCATGATTAATCGAACGCGCTTTCAAGCGTAAGCCGATGAAGGAAGAGTTGGTTAATTTCATCAAGGCGGCGGACAAGGCAACGTCTTTGGAAACGATTTTGGCTAAATTTTTAGCACTGGGGTCTTCTTGGTTCAACTCTTTTTGAACCTCAACCAAAAGGCTGGGACGGGCAGGAATACGGATAGTCTTGACCAGGCTATCCATCGTGGCTTTGTTTGACAGAATCGGGTGAGCAGCATTCATTTATACGAAAAAGTTTAAGTAGTTTGCGATAACTCTGCTTATTTTTTAAGCAGACATCTCATTTAAACTTATTTCCACACGGAAATCAATTGAAATCCAAAAACCATGCAATTTAGGTGCTCAAACGCGTATCAAAGTTCTACTTATCCTGATCTCTTTGGCTATTTTACGGGAATTTTTGTTTGCATATCAACGGCCACGACACTCAGGCTATTCTTAGGCGAACCGTCAATCAACTTGTCCGAATAAGTCAGGTACACCAAGGCATTACGCTGAGCATCAACCATACGGACGATGCGCAATTTTTTAAAGAGTAGGGATAAATTTTCGTGAAAAACTTCCTCTTGCTGCGGTAGCGCTTTATCGAAATGAATCGCGCCTACCTGACGACATGCGATACTCGCTTCGGCCTTATCTTCGGCTAAACCCAAAGCACCTTTCAAACCACCCGTCTTGGCACGCGAAACATAGCAAGTCACCCCTTGCACCTTAGGATCATCATAGGCATCAACCACAATTTTATGATCAGGCCCGATGAGCTTAAACGCGGTATCAACGCTGCCGATTTTCTGCGCATAGACAGTCGAAGATTGGAACAGAAAAAGAAATGCGCACGCGGATAAAATATTCATGATGATCCTTTCGGTTAAAGCGATATTCTCTATTAAAGTAGAAGCCGCTGACATCGGTTAAATGAAACAAGATTCAACCGAAAATTTCTATATGAACATACCAAGTGCTAAAATGCCGCGCTATGTTCACCCGACTTCTCCGCCCTGCCATGTTACGCCGCATCACCATGACCGTGTTAATCCTCTATGGACTGACACTGGGTTTGGCGACCGCCGCGCCGCTGCTGCAACAAAGCCAGGGCAGCAGCATCATTTGTACCAGTACCGGTTTCATCACCGTTGACGCAGCAGGTAAAGTTCTCGAACAAAACTTACAAAGCGCATTCACTGACCGCTTTCACTGCGCACAGTGTTTGCCACTCTCCCTCATGCCTGGCATCCACTTACAAGATGCCAGTCCAACGCCGCATGCGCTTA
>JAHFQV010000089.1 GCA_023259175.1 Oxalobacteraceae bacterium
CGTGGGTGAAAATTGCAGTGTCGGGATTGTCTAAAATTACACTATTCGTTCAGTGTCCAAGCGTATTGCAAGTGCGTCCATCCTTTTTCTGGGACACCGTCGAGCGTTCCAGGTTTGAATTTACACAGGCGCAGTCCACGTATCGCAGCGTTGTCGAGTTCACGCGATCCGCTACTTTGATCGACCTTGCTTTGCAAAACCTGACCATCGGCACCGATCAACATGGAAAGGCTCACCACACCTTCTTCACCCAAGCGTTGAGCGCTGGGCGGATAGGCTGGTTTTTCGCAGGCCTTAGCATCAACGCTGGCGTTGATGTGGACGGGCGTGTGGGGAGTGACGCGGGGCGGTGTTCCGACTACACCGCCCCCAGGCCCGCTTTCGAAAACTACCTCGGGAGGGCGAATGTTTGTACCTCTAAAGATGGTAGGTGGTGGTTCGGTTGGAATTGCAATCTCAATTTCCGGTGGCGCAATGAAAGGGTCACTCGCTGGCGGTGGTAGCTGATTTGTTTTACGCACTTCGGGTTCTGGCTCGCTAATTTTGGGTAGTGGAACCGGAAACGCATCAACCGGATGCGACGGTGAAGCATAGTGCTGCCTTGCCTGCATCACTAAAGCCAATAAGGCGAGATGGGCGAGTACGGTGATGCCGAAGGAAGGGAGGCGACTCTTGGTTTGACGCTGTTGAAAGTGGAAGTCCATTTTGTGCTCCTATTATTCGAATTGAAAGGACGTAAATCAAAGTCTCGCTGGTCTCGACAAACAAGGGTGGATTCTTTGCTTTGCCCAGCTAATGCGCTTTTTTCTAAGTCCAAGGAAGATCATAACGAGAGCTTGTTGCAACATTTAGCGCTACTCGTTGGAATCATAATATGCTAGTTACTAGCAAAATAAAAGGGAAATTTTAGAAAATAAGCTTCTCTTTGGTTTTTATTGTGCCGTTAGCCCTTTGATTCCGACTAACTACTGCACATTTTCCGATAATCGCTTGTGTGCTATGGCTGCTGTGAGGCACACTTAGACCTATTTGGGGAAGCTTTCTGGCCTAATGCAGTGCTTTTTCAGTGCTATTAAATGGCAATAGACTTGGGGTGTGAACATGGGTGAGGAAAAGATGAATCAGGAAAACACGGCGCAAAATCCCACTGCGCTTGGGATTGCGGTGCTACTGGCCGATGATCATCCGATAGTGATGACCGGTTTTGCCTTGTCCTTAGAGGCTGAGGGGATGCGGGTTTTGGGGCAATTGCGGACCCCACAAGAAGCAGTCGATCAATTTTTTCTTGATCGGCCCGACGTATTGGTGCTCGATATTCGTTTTGGAGCGGAGTCCACGGGCTTGGATGCAGCCAAACAGATTTTGCAACGCTGTCCCGAGGCGAATATTGTATTTTTGAGTCAGTTCGATCAAGACGCTTTAATTAAGGAAACCTATCGTTTGGGTGCGCGCGCCTTTGTGACCAAAGATTGTGATCCAGCCGAGTTAGCAGTCGCGGTGCGTAGGGCGAGTGAAGCACAGTTGTATTTTATGCCCGCTATTGCTGAGCGCTTGGCCAATTTATCGGTACGGGGCGATCTTTCGCCGCAGTCTTTACTCGATGAGCGTAGCTTGGAAATTTTTACTCTAATGGCCGAAGGTTTGACCAATGTTGAGATCGCGGAAAAATTAGAGCTCTCCCCGAAAACGATTAGTAATGTGAGTCAAGCCATCAAAGAAAAATTGGGCATTCATCGTCCCGCTTTAATTACTAAACTCGCGATGAAACATGGTTTGATCGAGCCATGAAACTGTTCCACACTTTGTATTGGAAGCACTGGGGATTGCGCACGCGCTTGGTTCTGATCGCCGTTTTTCCCGTTGCATATTTGTTTTTCTCAGTGGTGTCTTACTCGTACTATGCCGGTAGTCGCGAGGTCGATAATGAGCTGCATGCGCGCGCCAATACCATCGTTACCGCCTTGGTTGATGGGGTTGAGCCCAATCTACGCGCACAAAACATCGATGGACTGAAGCAGACGATTTCTAGCGTGATTCAATCTGACGACAATATTTTTCGGATTGAGGTGTTGGACGCAAATCGATTGATCTTAAGCTCGGTGGACAATCCTGGCAAGGTCAAAGCGGATGCGCATTTTATCGAAAAGCCGGTTTTAAAAAAAATGGTGTGGGTCAAGCTTTTACCGGTAGACGGCAAGACTATCACTTCGGCACAAGACAAAGCGAGTGCGGATGAACAGAGCAAGTCGGCGGTGCTGGCCTATGTCAAAGTGACGATGACGGACACGTATTTGTTGGCGAAGCAAAGGCATCGTTTCGCGGTCGAATTGATGATGTCTTTGTTGGCTTTATCGATGAGTGTTTTTCTGGCCTATCTTTTGTCCGGTAGCTTAACCCGTCCCTTGCGCGCAGCGATTAAGGCTTTACGGGATATTCGTGGTGGCGATACCCGTAGTCAGCTCAGCATCACGACCGGTGGTGAAATCGGCCAATTGCAGCAATCGATTAACGAAATGGCGCAGCGTCTTTTTGAGCATCAGCAGCATTTGGAAAACAAGGTGGAAGAGCGTACCCGAGAGCTGATTTTATCGCGCAATGAAGCGCTCAAAGCGGATGCGGAAAAGCGTAAATTGATACACCAGGTCAACACCATCGTTGAAGTCGAAAGGCAAAGCATTGCCGTTGAAATTCATGATGAATTGAATGCGTCCTTGATCGCGATTCGTCTGCAAGCAGAGCAGGTTTTGCGTTTGAGCGGGAAAGCGGCCCAGGAATCGCAAAGTGAATCGAACTTGCATGCCTTCAAAAGTATTCAAGAGAGCGCGCGTTCTATGGTGAAGCTAGCCTTGGACCTGTATGCAAATGGACGCAATCTGGTACGCCGCCTGCGTCCCGAGGTGTTGGAACTCATGGGTTTGCAAGGCGCAGTGGAAGAAATGATACGGGTCAATAACGCGGCACAATCGAATTGTGTTTTCTATTTTTCTTGCGAGGGTGACGCGCGGCGCTTAAGTCATGATGTGGCCATTTCGGTTTATCGCATCGTGCAGGAAGCCAGTTCCAATGTACTCAAACATGCAAAAGCCAGTCGGGTTGATATTCGGCTAGAACTGCGCGAAGACGAGGCGAATATGCGTTTAACGGTGGAAGATGACGGTCAGGGCTTCGATCCTATGCTCACGCCCTCAGGCATCGGTATCACCGGCATGCGTGAACGTGTTTTGGTGTTGGGTGGGCAATTCAATTTGGACAGCGCACCAGGGCTAGGCACGCGGATGTGTATCGCGCTAAGTCTTTGATGCGGCTTTATTGCGTTTGTTGGGCTTGGCAGGTTTGGCGATTTTGCATTCCTGCACATCGATAATTTGATTGTCGGGTGAGACGGTTTCGAGATGAACATCAAATCCCCAAAGCCGCGCAACATGTTTTAAAACCTCGGCCGTTTGCGCGCTCAATGGTCGCCGCTGAAATTGATTGTGCCGTAAGGTGAGCGTGCGATCACCCTCTAAATCGACGGACCAGACCTGAATATTCGGTTCACGGTTCCCTAAATTATATTGACCCGCGAGCTGTTGCCGTATCGTGTGATAGCCATCTTCGTCATGAATCGCAGCGACACTGAGATTGTCTTTGCTATCGTCATCGAGGATAGAAAAAAAATGAAAATCGCGGATGAGTTTCGGTGATAAAAACTGCGCGATAAAACTCTCATCTTTGAAATTGCGCATGGCAAACTGCAGGGTTTTGAGCCAGTCGCTACCGGCGATGTCTGGAAACCATGCACGATCTTCTTCGGTGGGGTGTTCGCAAATGCGCCGTATGTCCGTCATCATGGCAAAACCCAATGCATAGGGGTTGATGCCGTTGTAGTATTTACTGCCTGCAGGCGGTTGATAGACGACATTGGTATGACTTTGTAGAAATTCCATCATGAAGCCATTGCCCACTAAGCCTTCATCAAAAAGTTGGTACAAAATGGTGTAATGCCAAAACGTCGCCCAACCTTCGTTCATGACCTGGGTTTGTCTTTGTGGATAAAAATACTGAGAAATTTTGCGCACGATACGTACGATTTCGCGCTCCCAAGGTTCGAGCAAGGGTGAATATTTTTCGATGAAATACAAAAGATTCTCTTGGGGTTCCGACGGGAAACGCCGTACTTCCTCCGCATCGATTTCGTCAGGCTTGCGCGGCAAGGTGCGCCACAAGTCATTGATTTGTGATTGCAAATAACGTTCACGTTCCAGTTGTTTTTCTTTTTCTTCTGCCAGCGATAATTTTGTCGGACGCTTATAACGATCGACCCCATAATTTTGTAGGGCATGGCAAGAGTCGAGTAGCAGTTCGACCGCTTCGATGCCGTGTCTTTGTTCACATTCGCTGATGTATTGTTTGGCAAAAACCATGTAGTCGATAATCGCTTCCGCATCGGTCCAGGTACGGAATAGGTAATTGCCCTTAAAAAAAGAATTGTGGCCGTAAGCAGCATGGGCAATCACCAAGGTCTGCATGGTCAAACTATTTTCTTCCATTAAATACGAAATACAGGGATTGGAATTGATTACGATTTCGTAAGCCAGCCCCATTTGCCCACGGCGGTAGCTTTTTTCCGTCGAGAGGAAGTGCTTCCCAAAGGACCAGTGATGATAGGACACGGGCATGCCAACGGCGGCATAGGCATCCATCATTTGTTCGGCCGTGATAATTTCCAATTGATTTGGATAGGTATCTAACTGAAAGTGTTTGGCGATACGCGCCACTTCGTCATGCACTTGTTCGAGTAATTCGAAAGTCCATTCCGATTGCTCCGGTAGACGCCTAGGATTTTGGCTCAGGCGTTGATCGGTTTGACGGTCGCTTTCATCCATGGCCGTTCTCACTTACTTTGATTTTGTTTTTTAAAAAGTTCTCTAAAAACCGGGTAAATGTCTGCGGGATCCTTAATTTTTTGCATGGCGAAGTGACGATGATGTTCCAGCACTTGGGTGTATTCGTGCCATAGATTTTGCGGTTCACCCTCGGTTATTTCAACGTAGGCGTAGTACTGCACTAAGGGCATCACGGTGTTGATTAAAATCTGCCGACAAATGATGCTGTCATTGTCCCAGTTGTCACCGTCAGAGGCTTGCGCGACGTAGGCATTCCAGTCGCTGGGTGGATAGCGAGTTTGTAGGGTTTGCGTGAGTAATTTAAGTGCCGATGAAACGATCGTGCCGCCCGATTCACGGGAATGGAAAAATTCTTTTTCATCGACTTCCGACGCTGCGGTGTGGTGTCGAATAAAGACGACTTCGATTTTTTCGTAGGCGCGAGTCAGGAATAGATAAAGCAAAATGAAAAAACGTTTCGCGATATCTTTTTTCTGTTCATCCATAGAGCCAGAAACGTCGAGTATGCAAAACATCACCGCTTGGGTCGATGGCTTAGGTATTTTGATCCGATTGCTATAGCGTAGATCAAATGGGTCGAGGAAGGGGATCGCCAATAATCGGGTTCGTAAGTGGTGAATTTCTTTGCGCAGCGCGAGTATGCGTGGGTCTTGATTGTCTTCAGTGAGGCCGAGCAGTTCGGCTAACTCGCTTTCGGCTTCGCGCAGTCGTTTATTGGATTTTCCGCCAACCGCAATGCGCCGACCGAGTGCGCCCCGTAAAGAGCGCAGTACGTGTAGGGTGGCGGCTGCGCCAGAGGTTTTAAATCCAGCCCTTTGGTTTTTGAAATCGGTGGTGGTGGTAAGTTGGGTTTTGACTAAATTCGGAAGTTCTAGATCCTCAAAAAAATAATTGAGGAACTCTTCGCGTGAGAGTTGAAAGACGAAATCGTCTTCACTAATTTCTTCGCTATTGCCGGCTTGTCCTTTGCCTTTTCCTGCGCCGCCTTTGGGGCGGGCGATCTTATCGCCCTTGAGATACTCTTGATTGCCTGGATTAATGCTTTCCCAAATGCCGCCGTGGCTATGGCCAAATGTCGGTTCATTGACATCTTTAACAGGAATGGAAATCTTTTCACCGTTGTCGATGTCGGTGATTGAACGCCCCTTCATCGCACGCGTGACGGCATCCTTAATCTGCCCCTTATAGCGACGCAAAAAGCGTTCGCGATTGGGTGCAGATTTGTTCTTTCCTTGCGCACGTCTGTCAATGAGATGAAACAAAGTGATCTCCCAAACGACCTGAATTAGCCTATTTTCGTCTGTTCTTTTATCCGTCCTTAATTCGATTTTAGGGACGCATTAAGACGATTTTCTCACCCGTAAATACCACTCACATAACAAACGAACTTGTTTGGCCGTATAGCCTTTTGCCACCATGCGATCGACAAATTCCTGATGTTTATTTGCATCGTCAGCACTCGCTTTGGCATTGAAAGAAATGACCGGTAAAAGTTCTTCAGTATTCGAAAACATTTTTTTCTCGATGACGGTGCGCAGCTTTTCGTAACTGGTCCACGTTGGATTTTTGCCCGCATTTTGCGCCCGCGCCCGCAGTACGAAATTCACGATCTCATTGCGGAAATCTTTTGGATTGGAAATGCCAGCGGGTTTCTCGATTTTTTCCAGCTCAGAATTTAAGGCTTCGCGGTCGAAACTTTCGCCCGTATCGGGGTCGCGGAATTCTTGATCCTGTATCCAAAAATCGGCAAAAGATACATAGCGGTCAAAAATATTTTGACCGTATTCCGAGTAGCTTTCGAGATACGCTGTTTGAATTTCTTTGCCTATGAATTCGGCATAACGTAAGGCCAGATATTCTTTGATGTAGGAAAAATATTTCTGTTCGAGTTCGGGTGCAAATTGTTCGCGTTCGATTTGTTGTTCCAGCACATAGAGTAAATGCACAGGATTGGCGGCAACCTCGGTGTTATCGAAGTTAAATACCTTGGACAAAATCTTGAAAGCGAAGCGTGTCGATAAACCATTCATACCTTCATCGACACCGGCATAGTCCACGTACTCTTGGCGCGATTTCGCTTTCGGGTCCGTATCCTTTAAATTGTCACCATCATAGACCAGCATTTTGCTAAAGATGCTGGAATTTTCCGGCTCGACCATGCGTGATAAGACAGAAAACTGCGCCATCATTTTCAGGGTTCCGGGGGCGCATGGGGCTTTTGCCAAAGACGAACCACGCACCAGCTTTTCGTAAATTTTGATTTCGTCGGCGACCCGTAGGCAATACGGAACTTTGACGATGTAAATACGATCGAGAAAGGCTTCATTGTTTTTATTGTTTTTGAAGGTTTTCCATTCTGATTCGTTGGAGTGCGCCAAAATAATGCCCTCGAAAGGGATTGCACCAAAACCTTCGGTTCCTTTGAAATTGCCTTCTTGGGTTGCGGTCAATAATGGGTGCAGCACTTTGATCGGTGCTTTAAACATCTCGACGAATTCCATTAAGCCTTGATTGGACAAGCAGAGGCCGCCCGAATAGCTGTAAGCATCAGGATCATCTTGCGAATAGTCTTCTAATTTTCGGATATCGACCTTGCCGACCAGAGAAGAAATATCCTGATTATTTTCGTCGCCAGGTTCGGTCTTGGAAACGGCCACTTGCTTTAGAACGGAAGGGTAGCGCCGAACGACTCTAAATTTGTTAATGTCGCCGCCAAATTCATGCAGACGTTTGACTGCCCAAGGGCTAGGAATGCCGCGTAAATAGCGTCTAGGAATGCCGAAATCTTCTTCTAAAATCGCACCGTCTTCGTCTTCGCTAAATAAGCCCAGCGGTGATTCATTGACGGGGGAGCCTTTGATGCAATAGAAGGGAATTTTTTCCATCAAATATTTCAAGCGCTCCGCAATCGAGGACTTACCGCCGCCGACAGGGCCAAGCAGATACAGGACTTGCTTGCGTTCTTCTAATCCTTGCGCCGCATGTCGGAAGTAAGAGACGACTTGCTCAATGACTTCTTCCATGCCGTAAAATTCACGGAAAGCAGGGTAAATCTTTAGGATTTTGTTGGAGAAAATGCGCGAACGCCGCGAATCATTGCGGGTGTCAATTTGCTCAGGATCGCCGATGGCGGTCAACATGCGTTCAGCCGCACTGGCGTAGGCAAGCTTATCTTTTTTGCATAGTTCGAGATACTCTTGCAAGGAGTACTCTTCTTCACGGGTCTTTTCGTAGCGCGCCGCATAGTTGTCAAAGATATTCATGTTGATCTCCTTTGGAAAGTGATCATGCAAAACTTCTCGCACCAGAATCGACACCTAATTTTACGTTTGTTTCCGTACTGAATGATTTTAGTGTATACGAAAATGCAGTAGGCGCGTGCGATTTTTTTGTAAAGTAAATGAGGAAAAGATACAGATTTCCATTGCTATTTTTCTTATCGGATGTTTTCGCTGTTTGTTGAATTATTGCCGCAGAAAATCACTGGTTTCGGGAACCAAATAAGCTAACTTACGTCCTATTTGTAAATAAGCTTTGATCGACTAGCAGTTTGCACAAAACAAATGGTATTCTACGGCGCGTAATGTGTCGGTAATGCGACACCCTCATTGATTTACGGAGATAGAGCATGAAAAAGACTTTAATGTGGATAGCCGTCGTTGTCGCGGCTTCGGCGCATTTCGCGCTGGCAGAAACAAATGCCCTCTCTTTACAAGCACCCCAGACCGCTTTAGCGTCAGCATCAACATCAGCACCGCAAACAGATTTTGCCGCACAGCCTCAACAGATACAGGCAGCGAGCATGACAGCTGATTTTTTCACGCGTTTTCATTACAAAGCACTGCCTTTGGATGATGTGATGTCGGAAAAAATATTTGATCGTTATCTCAAGTCCCTAGACTCCGAAAAAGTCTACTTCTTGCAGGCCGACATCGATCGTTTTGCCAGCGAGCGTACCCGCATGGACGATGCCATTTTGGGGCAGGATTTGACGACACCCTTTAGCATGTTCAAGCTTTATCATGAACGTTTTCTCGAGCGCTATACCTTTGCCCGCAACGTCCTGAAACAGGAGTTTGATTTCACGCGTGACGAGGCCTATGTTTATACGCGGGAAAAGGAAACGTGGATGACCAGCGCCGAGGCCTTAAATGAGCACTGGCGCAAACGCGTCATGAACGATTGGCTGCGTTTGAAATTGGCGGGCAAAGATGCGGCCGCGATTCGCACGACCCTTGATAAACGCTATGAAACGGCCATCAATCGCGGCAATAAAATAAAAAATGAAGATGTGTTTCAACTCTTCATGAATGCTTACGCAACTTCGATTGATCCGCATACCAATTACCTCAATCCTAAGGCAGCCGAAGATTTCGATATCTCCATGCGTTTGTCGATTACTGGGATAGGTGCAACTTTGCAAGACCGCGACGAAATGACGACGATACGTGAACTTACGCCAGGTGGGCCAGCGATTTTGTCGGGTAAACTTAAAGTCGGCGACCGTATCGTCGGCGTTGGGCAAGCTAGTGCAAGTGCCGTGGTCGATGTAATGGGCTGGCGTTTGGACGACGTGGTTGCGCTGATACGTGGACCGAAAGATACGACGGTGGTTTTGGATGTGTTGCCGGTCGATGCAGGCCCTGACGGCAAACATAAAACCATCAGTTTGGTACGCAATAAAATTAGTTTGGAACAACAAGCGGCTAAAAAATCCATCCTCGAAGTGAAAAACCCAGACGGCGTGAAACACGTTGGCGTGATCGCCTTGCCGGCTTTCTATCTCGATTTTGATGCGCGTCGCCGTGGCGATAAAGATTATAAAAGTGCGACCCGTGATGTCGCTCGAATTTTGGCCGAGTTTAAGAAAGAAAAAGTCGATAGCATCTTAGTTGATTTGCGCGATAACGGTGGCGGCTCTTTGTCTGAAGCGATAGAGTTGACCAGTCTTTTCATCGGCCACGGACCGGTTGTACAGCAAAGAAATTCGCACGGACGAGTGCAAGTGGAAAGTGATAAAGGCGGACATGTGGTTTGGGAAGGGCCAATGGGGGTGATGATTAATCACGGTTCGGCCAGCGCATCGGAAATTTTTGCGGCGGCGATACAAGATTATGGTCGTGGCCTGATTATTGGGGAGAGTAGTTTTGGTAAAGGCACGGTACAAACGGTGGTGAATCTTGACGAGATGGCGCGGAGTGAAAAACCCTTGTACGGCGACTTAAAAATGACGGTCGCGCAGTTTTTCCGTGTCAATGGCGGCACCACGCAATTACGTGGCGTGATTCCCGACATCGCTTATCCAAGTTATGTCGATAGCGATACTTATGGCGAGGCTAGCTTTGATAACGCGCTGCCTTGGGTGCAAATTAAGCCGGCCGAATATAAGGCCGTTGGGAATTTGAAAGATGTTCAAACCTTGCTGCAAATGCGCCATGAATTGAGGATTGCTAAGGATAAGGAATTTCAGTTCATTAAAGAAGATATCGCTGAATACCAACAACAAAAAGCCAAAACCAGCATTTCTTTGAACGAGAATGAACGTCGTTCCGAGCGTGAAATGCGTGAGAAAAAAATCAAAGCACGCGAAATGATACGGGCTGCTTTAAATGGCAAAAGCAAGGATGGAGAGAAAGCCAATCGCGCCCTCAATCGACTCAATACACAGGACGATGGTTTGCAAGGCAATGAACGTAGCCTAGCGGCAGAAATCGCCGCTGAAAAGGCGAATAAAGATGCCAAGGACGTGTATCTTCTCGAAGCCGCACATATTTTGGGTGACGAACTCGAACTCATCAAAAGCGACCGCAAAATAGCGGCTCAAGTCATTTCTCGCTTTGGTGTACGCGCTAAAGACATCAGCAAAGGGAACTAATTTTAAATTTGCTTGTCGTAGCGACCACGGAATCTAAATATTTTAGGATTCCCTATCAGCAGCCTCTTTCTGAGGCTGTTGCTTTACCCATCCAATTAATAAAAATTTTTGACACATAATTCTGTCAAATTACGTCTAAGGGACATCATGAAACGTCGTATTATTTCTCTCGCAGTGATGGCTGCATGTGCTTGCTTTGCCTCTCCGGTGCTGGCGCATGTCGACATCAGTAAGAATAAAAGTGCAGTCGCACAAGAAGTCACCACGCAGTTGCCACGTAATGTTAAGCCGAGTCATTATGAAATCGCCTTGATTCCAGAGGCAAAAGAGGCGCGCTTTAAAGGGCATGCCAAGATTACGATTGATCTCCTTAAGAACAGCAGCGAAATCACCTTAAATGCCAACGAATTGAGTTTTAACGAAGTCAGTTTATTGGATGCAAAATCCAAGCAATTGCTCGAACATTTGAAAGTCATTGTTGATGCCAAAGCGCAGACCGCGACGGTGCAACTGGGGCGTGAGCTCGGCAAAGGCCAATATCAATTGGTGTTGGAGTACGAAGGAAAAATCGGTACTCAAGCCGTTGGTTTGTTCTCGCTGGACTATGAAAGTGCGCAAGGAAAGAAGCGTGCGCTCTATACGCAATTTGAAAATTCCGATGCGCGTCGCGTGATGCCGTCTTGGGATGAGCCTATCTACAAGGCGACCTACGATCTTTCAGTGAGCGTACCGAATGATGAAATGGCGGTCAGCAATATGCCCATCGTTTCTAAAACGGATCAAGGCAATGGCCGTAGCTGGGTGAAATTTGGACGTTCACCCAAGATGTCGAGCTATTTGCTGTTTTTGGGCATGGGTGATTTTGAACGCGCAACAGAAATGGCCGATGGTGTCGAGATTGGTGTGATCACTAAGCGTGGCAGTTTGGATCAGGCGCGCTATGTCTTGGGTGAGTCGAAGAATATTTTGCGCGAATTTAATGATTACTTCGGTGTGCCTTATCCCTTGCCTAAATTAGATAATGTAGCGGCACCTGGCCAGAGTCAATTTTTTAGTGCGATGGAAAATTGGGGCGCAATATTTACCTTTGAAGGCGCGATTTTGCTTGACCCTAGCATCTCCATGCAGGGACACAAAGAAGGCGCTTTCGTCACTGCGGCACATGAAACGGCGCATCAATGGTTTGGCGATTTAGTGACCATGAAATGGTGGGATGATTTGTGGTTGAATGAAGGTTTCGCCTCATGGATGGAAAATCGTACCAAGATGCGTTTGCATCCCGAATGGCATCCTGAGTTTGATGCCATCGGTGTGCGCGAATCGGCGATATCGCGTGATGCCATTGCCACCACCCATCCTGTGGTACAGCATATCGAAACAGTCGAACAAGCCAGCCAAGCTTTTGACACCATCACTTATCAAAAAGGTGAAGCGGTGATTCGTATGCTCGAAAATTATGTGGGTGCAGACGCTTGGCGAAATGGTGTTCGTGCTTACATGAAAAAGCATGCTTACGGCAATACGGTGACGGCTGATTTTTTTCAGGAAGTTGAAAAAGCTGCGCATAAACCGATCACCGCAATCGCAAAAGACTTTACCCAGCAAGCAGGGGTACCGCTGGTGCGGGTAGAAGACATCGTCTGTAAAGATGGTAAGACCACGATTAGTTTGACGCAGGGCGAATTCTCTAAAGATCAACCGAACAAGACCGCGCTCAATTGGCGTGTTCCTGTGGTTGCACAAATCGCTGGAAGCCATATTGAAGGCCGTACTTTATTAGTCGATGGTAAGGGGTCTTTGAAGTTGGCGGGCTGCGGCACGGTCGTTGTCAATGCGGGTCAAAACGGCTATTACCGCACTTTGTACACGCCTAAAACTTTCGGTCAAATTGCCAATAACTTCTCTTCCTTAGCGGCGATTGATCAAGTCGGGGTTTTGGCCGATAGTTGGTCTATGGGACTGGCGGGGCAGCAAGAGATTAGCAATATTTTGGATCTCGCCAATGCGATACCTGCCGACGCAGCACCCCAAGTTTGGAGCGATGTCGCTGGTACTTTGTCCACCATCCATCAATATTATCGTAAGGATCCGACACGGCAAAAAGCGGTCGCTGATTTTGCGATTAAACGTTTGTCGCCACTGATGCAAAAAATGGGTTGGATTGCGAAACCCGGCGAGCCCGAATTTCTCGCTAGTTTCAGAACTGAATTGATCGGCGTGATGAGTAGTTTGGGCGATCCGGCTACCTTAGCCGAGGCCACTCGTCGTTTCGAGGCGATGGATACCGACCCCAGTGCCGCACCGGCTTCTTTGCGTTTGCTGATTTTAAGTATCGTCGCACGGAATGCAGATCAAGCCACTTGGGACAAGTTGCATGCGCGCGCGCTGGCGGAAAAATCGTCTATGTTACGCGGTAGCCTCTACCATATGCTGGCGATTAGCAAAGATAAAGCATTGGCACAAAAGGCCTTGGATTTAGCCCTCACCGACGAACCTGGTGTGACCAATAGTGCGGGCATGATAGGCTCAGTGGCAGGGAGTTTCCCCGACATGGCTTTTGATTTTGCCATTGCTCATATGAAGGAGGTCAATGACCGCGTGGATGCTACTTCGCGCAGCCGCTTTTTTCCACGTTTGGGTACCGGCTCCTTAGAGCCTGAAATGATAGACAAGCTCAATAGCTATGCAGAAAAGTACCTCGATGTAGGCTCGCGTCGTGAAGTGGAGACCGCTATCGTCGCGATCAAATATCGTATGAAAATCCGTCAGGAACGGGTGCCAGCGATTACGGCTTGGTTAGATAAGCATATGTAAGAGTAGGCTCATGCTTGCGAAGGCAAGACAGCAAATTAAAAAAACCACACAGCTCGCTGTGTGGTTTTTTTTAATGAAAACTTGAATCCAAATCGAATTCGGTCGCGTATATCTAGCGTGAGCATTGCATATGCGGAGGTTTCAGAAATCGGCGTTAATATGCGATGTGAGCATTTTTGACTTGAGCCTTTTTGACTTAGGCATTTTTAAGGAGATAACTTGAATAATCCAGCACTTGATCCCGGTTCACTCCATTTATTACTGATTGCTGTTGCGCGACGGGATGATTCGTCTTCAACAGCTTTTCGTAGCCTGTACGAGGCCACATCGCCGAAGTTGTTTGGATTCGTTTTACGCATATTGCAGCAACGAGAACTGGCCGAAGAGGTGCTGCAGGATAGTTTTGTGAGCATTTGGAATAATGCCGCGACCTACCAGGCGAGTTTGGCCTCACCCATGACCTGGATGATTAGCATTGTTCGCAATCGCGCCTTGGATCTATTACGTAAATTAAATAATGGGCAGCACTTGGACATCGATATGGATGAAGCGTCATTTGACGCGGAAATTCTAAAAGCCATGGAGAGCCGTGACCCTACGCCCGTAATGGCGATGGAAATGAGTCAGGATGCCAAGTCACTGGCCTTGTGTATGTCGCGCCTAGAAGGCTTGCATCGACAAGCCATTGCTTTGGCTTTTATGCACGACCTATCCCATCAGGAGGTCGCAGCGCAAATGCAACTCCCATTGGGAACCGTTAAGACTTGGATACGGCGTGGGTTAGAGAAACTCAAAACCTGTTTGCTGCAACGCGCTACTGTGAGGACACCGTCATGAATATCCGTAACAATCCTCAATTGCAAAATAAATTGGCCGCCGAATATGTTTTAGGGACTTTGCGAGGGGGCGCGCGCCGTCGCTTCGAAACATGGTTACAAAAAGAGCTTTACTTGGTGCAGGTCGTGCGCGAATGGCAAGCGCATTTGATGCCTATGGCCGAGTTTGTCAGCGCAAGGGTTCCTGATAAAAATGTGTGGAAGGTCATAGAAAAAAGACTGCATCTAACGCCCATACGAACAGGGATGGTGCGACCATTTTTAGAGAGCATCAAAGTGTGGCGTAATCTGAGCCTGATCGCCGTTGCAGCCAGCATAGTGTTGATGGTCGTGGTGGTCGAACAGAATAATCGGAGCCCAGCCAATGACGGCTACGTAGCGAGTATGTTGGACGAACAGACGCAAGCCATTGCGGTCATTTCTAGCGACAACAAAAATCGTCAACTGGTCGTGCGCTTTGTTAAACGCCCGCAAGTCAAGCCCGATCAAAGTTTGGAATTATGGTCCATTAGTAAAGAGGGTAAAGTGAATTCTTTGGGCTTATTGGACGAAGTCTCCGCCGACGGCCTAGTTCGCGTGACTCTGCCCAAGCATTTGAATCCTGAATTGACGGCTGTGTTGGCCATTAGTTTGGAGGCGAGAGGGGGCTCAGGCAATCCGGAAAAACCGAGTGGACCGATACTCTTTAA
>JAHFQV010000090.1 GCA_023259175.1 Oxalobacteraceae bacterium
CGTTTGTTGTCCCGTCATTTGATCGAGCAGGGCTTCGAGTTCCTCATTGAGCCCCAGACCGATGGAGAGTCTGGAGCTGGAAAACAGGTTCCCGTACCGTTGAATGGCGTCGATTGCACCTGCTTTAAGTTCTTCAGCAACATCAAGGCCGATATAGCTGCAATTGGCGAAGTGTCTTAGGATTTTTCCTTTGACTTGAACGCTACGGCCATCGTAGTTTTGAGCGTCGGTGCTCAATTGAAAGACCCCAATCTCGCAGGCACGATTCACAAACGCCAAAGTGCGATCATAATCGACGGTGTTTTCTTTTTTGTCTTGCAGCATGTGCGGATCTCCTTGTGACTGCGATTTTCGTAGGCAGTGTAACGAGGACAAGACAAATAGTGAAACGTAAAATTCTTATGGAGTTCGATAGAAATTGTTTTGCTTGCGCAGATGATTATCGTAGGCGTCGATTGAATAAGTCGATAGTGCGCTTCCAAGCGAGCGTGGCTGCGGCGCTGTCGTAACGTGGTGTGGTGTCGTTATTAAAGCCGTGTTCTACGCCTTCATAAATAAAGCCTTGATACGCGAGGCCTGCTTCTTTTAAGGCTGCTTCGTATTTGGGCCAGCCAGCGAGTAAGCGTTCATCTTTGCTGGCGTGATGAATCAGCATTTCGGCCTTGATGTGTTTGACCTCCTCCAAGGCGGGCGCGCCACCATAGAAGGCGACCGCCGCCGTCAAATCGGGAACGCGCGTAGCGAGGAAATTGGCAATAGCACCGCCGTAACAAAAACCGACTACGCCCATTTTTTCGGTGCTGTCGGCAATTCCTTTGAGCGCTTGGGTGGCGCTTAAAAAATCTTCGCGGGTTTTGCTTTGATCGAGCTTAGGAAAAAGTTCGCGCGCCTTGTCTTCGGTTCCGGGATAGCCACCGAGCGGGAATAGGGCATCCGGTGCAAATGCGATAAAATTGTCGAGTGCAAGACGACGGGTGATATCTTCAATGTGAGGATTCAGGCCGCGATTTTCATGCACGACTAAAACGCAGGGCAGGGGCTGGTTCGCGTGTTTGGGTTTTGCTAGATAGCCGCGCAAATTGCCATAGCCATTGGGCGACGCAAATTCCTGATAGCCCGTGGTGATGTCGGGATGGTCAGGCGCGACTTGCTGCGCCATCGCAAAATTCGGGCTGAGCGCAAGTAGTAAGGCTTCCGCTGCGGCTAAGCCTGCGACAATTTTGCTACTGGCTTCAAGAAAGCCACGGCGACTTAAATCACCGTGTACATATCGATCAAATAAACGCATTACTTCCGGTTGAAAATCTGCTGCTGTTTTTCTGGGAGTTGATGTCGTCATGATCTGCGCTCACTCAAAAAATCGTTGTCGTATCGAGGCTTCTATACCTTCGGCATTTAAGCCGCATTGCGCCAGTAACAGTGTTGGGTCGCCATGGTCGATGAATTGATCGGGTAGGCCGAGCATTAGAATGGGCTTGAGCAGGCTCGCCGCTGCCATCGCTTCAGCTATCGCAGCACCTGCGCCACCCATGATACAGCCTTCTTCGATGCTGACAAGCGCATCATGTGTGTTCACGATATTGTTTAGCATCTCAGTGTCGATCGGTTTGACGAAGCGCATATTGACGACGGTCGCATCTAAATTTTCTGCAGCTTTAAGTGCGGGATGAACCATGGAGCCGAAAGCCAAGATGGCGATACGTTTGCCCTGACGTTTAAGCTGCGCTTTGCCTATGCTTATGCTGGTCAATTCGGTTTCGGGCTGAGTGCCTATGCCCGCACCGCGCGGATAGCGAATTGCCGCCGGGCCGGGATAGTGGTAGCCCGTCGTGAGCATTTGTCGGCATTCGTTTTCGTCGGAAGCTGCCATGACCACCATATTGGGGATGCAGCGTAAATAAGCTAAATCATAATTTCCCGCATGGGTTGCGCCATCCGCGCCCACCAAACCGGCTCGGTCGAGTGCGAACGTGACATCTAAATTCTGCAGAGCGATGTCGTGGATTAATTGATCGTAAGCGCGTTGCAAAAAGGTCGAGTAAATCGCGACGACAGGTTTTAAACCTTCCGTTGCCAAACCACCGGCAAAGGTGACGGCGTGTTGTTCGGCAATGCCGACATCGAAATAGCGCTTAGGGAAGCGTTGTTCAAATTCGACCATGCCTGAACCCTCGCGCATGGCGGGGGTGATGGCGATGAGTTTTTCGTCTTGCTGCCCCATGTCGCACAGCCATTGGCCGAAAACTTGGGTGTAGGTTTGCTTGCTCGGCGTTGCTGCGGGCTTGATGCCTTCGGCGGGATTAAATTTTCCAGGGCCGTGATACAAAATCGGGTCGGCCTCGGCCAGTTTATAGCCCTGCCCTTTTTTGGTGACGACGTGCAAAAACTGAGGGCCTTTGAGTTGCTTGATATTTTGCAGCGTAGGAATTAAGGATTCTAAATCGTGACCATCAATTGGACCGATGTAGTTAAATCCGAACTCTTCAAACATGGTTGCAGGGACGATCATTCCCTTGGCGTGCTCTTCAAAACGACGCGCCAGTTCCAACATCGGCGAAGGTAAAACGGATTTGCCGACATTGCGCGCAGTCGCATAAAATTTACCGGACATGAGGCGCGCCAGGTAGCGATTTAATGCGCCGACCGGCGGTGAAATCGACATGTCGTTGTCGTTCAGAACGACGAGCATATTAATGTCGTCGTAAACACCCGCATTATTCATCGCTTCAAAGGCCATACCTGCGGTCATGGAGCCGTCACCAATGATGGCAACAGCGTGTCGATTTTCGCCTTTGTTGCGGGCCGCTAAGGCCATACCCAACGCGGCAGAAATCGATGTGGAGGAGTGCGCCGTGCCAAAGGTGTCGTAAGGGCTTTCGCTGCGTTTTGGAAAGCCCGAAATGCCATTGAGTTGGCGTAGACTGTGCATTTGATTGCGTCGCCCGGTCAAGATTTTATGTGGGTAAGTTTGATGACCTACGTCCCATACCAAGCGGTCCTGCGGCGTGTTAAAAACGTAGTGCAGTGCAATCGTGAGTTCAACCGTGCCGAGGTTGGAGGATAAATGGCCGCCTGTTTTTGAAACGGATTCGATCACGAAGTTGCGTAATTCGTCGGCGAGCGCGGGGAGCTCCGCACGGCTTAAGCGGCGCAAATCTGCGGGTGAATCGATGCAGTTGAGTAGTGATTTTTGTGGTGTGTCAGATAAATTCATGTTTAAGCTTTCCGCTGTACGATGAGGTCAGCGAGATCACGTAGATAATGTGCGGAGACACCGAAAATGTCTAGCGCTTGATGCGCGTTCTGGCGCAATTGTTCGGCCAAGGCACGTGAGGCCTCCAAGCCGAGCAAGGAGACATACGTGGGTTTGTGATCGGCTGCATCTTTGCCTGCTGTTTTCCCGAGTGTGGCCGAATCCGCGGTGGCATCGAGTACGTCATCGACGACTTGAAAGGCCAAACCGACGGCCTGGGCGTAAGCATCAAGTGCGGCGTTTTCTTCTGAGCTGAGTGTTTTGCCGCTCATCGCACCCAAGAGAATGGAAGCGCGTAAAAGTGCACCGGTTTTGAGTTGGTGCATCTGTTCTAATTGGCTACGTGTCAGTGCTACACCAACACTCGCCAAATCAATCGCTTGTCCACCACACATCCCCAAAGAACCGGAGGCGTGCGCCAATAGTGCGAGCATCGCTCGATGATTGTCGGACTGCGTGCTCGCTTCGGCTAGGGTTAAAAAAGCCTGTGCTTGTAGTGCATCTCCGACCAAAAGCGCATTCGCTTCGCCATATTTTTTATGCACAGTCGGTTTGCCACGCCGTAGCGCATCGTCGTCCATGCAAGGCATGTCGTCATGGACTAAAGAGTAGGCATGAATCATTTCTAGCGCACAAGCGGCGCGACTTAAGAGTTCGGTGGGCGCATCAAATAATGTGCCTGCGGCGTAGACCAAGAGTGGCCGCACTCGTTTGCCACCATCTAACACAGCATAGGCCATGGCCTCGTGCAGTGTATGGAGTTGTTGTGGCGATTGTTCAGCGGACGGGAGAAAATTTTTAAGTGCGATTTCGATTTCACTTTGCACGCCTTTCATCCACGCCTGGAATTCGGCGCTCATAGGATTTCGCCTTGCTTAGATTCAGGGTTCGATGGCTTAAAAGTTTTGAGTAATTCTTTATCTAAAATTTTCACCTGCTGTTCAACTTTTTCTAATTGCGCCGCGCAATACTGTATCAGTTCCGCGCCTCTTTGATAGGCCGTCACCGAGGCTTCCAGTGGGAGCTGCCCAGATTCCATTTGCGAAACCAATTCCGCCAATTCGGACATGGCGAGTTCAAACGATACAGGTGTCACATTCGATGGCAATTTCTTTGACATAGATTACTTTGCAGGGTAGATTGCAGGAGTGGCGATAAATATTCAGCACAGTGTCGAAAATTCCTTCGATGAGGGAACTGAGGATGGTGTGCATGATACTCAAACCCTGTATTTTAGAGCAAAGGGTCTGCCGTGTGGAGGTTTCCTAAAGTGCTATTAGACTAATCTCGTCTTATGCATTGAGCATAGATTGAGCAAAGCGCGATTCTCTGCGGCAGCTTGTTTGACCGTTTGTCGTCTCGGTTTTGACGAAGTATCGGCACGCTGTTAGTCTTTCTTTCGGCTCGATTTTTTACCTGCCTTGGATGATTAACCGTTAGTCCAGAAGCTTGACTAAAATAAGTTGGAGTTGTGTTTCAAACATTTCCATGTGGAAATAATGCGATTATCATTATCTGAGACATTGAGTTGTGGTTGCTCGCTGTCGATTTTCTAGGCAATTTTGAATCGTCGTTTGAGCGCTTTATTTTACTGAAACGAGACTGTTGAAGGCGTTGTCGGAATACTTATGTCGCACAATCGAGAAGAGCACACGCATACTGCACGCACTTTTAGCGCTGGAAAGACAGTTAAGTCATCCAAGCCTGAGTTGGCGTTGCCTATGGAAAAGCGCGACTTGTGGAAGGCACTGATTTACCAAGCCTGTCAATTAAGTATCTCCCACGTCAATGACTATGCGGCTCGATTAACCCATGCCTTGTTCGAAAAATCTGAGAGTGCATTCGATGGTAAAGAAGCGAATCTATATTTTCATGGCGCGCAATTATTGAAGAGCCATGTTGAAGCTTTTCTCGGTGCCAGTGCCCACGCTTTAGAAGCAGTCTTTATCAACGATGTGAACCTCTTGTACGCCACAGAAAAGCCAGCGACGGGCTTGCCTGACGTGGCGATGAGTCTGGTTTCGTATGAAGAGATGGAATTAAAGCTGAGCTTTAGTCGCGCGAGTCGATCCTTGGAATTGTCGAATGCCGAACCCTTGGCGGCTTTGAATATGCGCCTGGCGCAGGTCTTGACTTGGGAAACTCTACACGGTGCGCAAAACCCCTTCCGTCCCGAAAGCTTTCTGCGCGCATTTCATATGGCTTGGTGCGAGGTGAATACTGAAAAAGCCGCGCACGATTTGATTTTGCCGCTATTGAGCGCGCATTTGTTTGAGCTAGCGCCTTTGTTCTTCGCTTTGAATGAAAATTTGATTGCGCGTGGTGTGCTCCCTGATTTGCAAGAATCGTACCGACAAAAACGTAAGCAAAGCGGTTTAGGTGCTGCCTTAGGCTCGGTCGCGAAGAGCGAGGTGAGCAAAAAGCTCGAAGAATATTTTAACGGCGCACAGGAGAGTTCCGGCCTTGCTAGCCCATCGTCGATGGGCGCGATGGGGACGATAGCTGAATCGTCTATGGTCGGTGGTGCGGGTACAGAGCCATTTGATTTGGTGGGCGAGTCGGCGGTGGTGAACCCCGCTAATTCTGAATTGTTTGCCTTCCTCGCGCAAATGCAGAAAAATATGGCGATTCAAGAATGGGTCGCGGGTACGCAAAATACTGCCCGCCTTTCCCAATTGCGCCATGATATTCCTGCGTCCATGCATTCGGGGGTTGAGCGCCATACTTTGGAATTGATGGCGCAAGTTTTTGATGGTGTATTTGGGAATCATGATATTCCCGATCCGATTAAAAATTTAATCGGAATGCTGCAAGTCCCGGTGCTCAAAGCCGCCTTAATCGACCGTAATTTCTTCTTCCAAGATAGCCATCCCGCGCGTCGCCTGATTGACGTATTGTCAAAATACGGTACCGCGCTAGATCCACAAAAAGCTGAGAGCGACCCGCTGTTTCTGGCCATGCAGCGCAATGTTTTGCGGGTGCAAAAGGAATTTGACCATCAGCTCGATTTATTTGGTGAAGTCGTTACCGATTTAGAGGAATTCGTCAAGAAAGAAGAGCAAGCGAATTTAGATGCGCTCCAAGCACCGATACAGCGGGCGCTACAAAAAGAAAAATTTAAGCAAGCAAGTATCGCGGCGACCAATGAAATTTCCCTGCGTGTCGGCTCGGGTGAGGTACTGACTTTTGTCGAGACCTTCCTCGAAAATCGCTGGACCAAGGTGCTTACTTTGGCCTATAGCGTGAAAGACGAAAAACCCCATGCTGTCGCCGATGCGATTAAGACCATGGACGACTTGATTTGGAGTATCAAGCCGAAAATCACCTTGGCGCAGCGGCAGGAAATGATCAATCGTCTTCCTGGTATTTTGGCGCGGCTCAATAAATGGTTGAGTCTGATTAAATGGGAAGACGCGGATCGCGTGCAGTTTTTTGCTGATCTGGCCGAGTGTCACGCCTCGATTGTGCGCGCGCCTTTGGAATTGTCGCCTGAACGGCAAATGGAAATTGCGGTTGAAGCAGCAAAAATTGCCACCGAAAGGCGTTTGGAAAAACGTGCCAAAATCGAAGCCATTGCCAAAGAAAAAGCTAAACAGGATGCGACTGAAAAAGAGCGTTTGGTAGCGTTGGCGATTGAACGAGCGAAGTCGCGTGTTAAGCAGGTGGCGGCTCAACGCACGAACAAAAACCTAGAGTCAGCTCAATCATCAACTCCAGCATCAGTTCCAGCATCAGCATCAGCACCAGCACCAGCACCAGCGCTAGCCCCGTCCCAAGTCGCATCGGCTCCGAGCCCTGTCTTGGAGCTTCCAAATGAGGCCGCATTGCCAGCGGCTCTGATGCCGGAACACATGGCAAGTCCAGCGCTTCAGTTAGACGATAGTAGTGCGTCTATACAACTGCAATCACTGGTCGAGCCGGGACTCGACTTGCAATCGATCGCGCAAGAGGTCGAGCGTGAAATTGAAGCTTCAGCCGAGCGCGTGGCGAGTTTAGAGCGCGGAATTTGGGTCGAATTTTTGCAGCGAGATCGCAGCCTGAAAAAAGTGCGTTTGGCGTGGGTTAGCCCAATGCGCAGCTTGTATATTTTCACGTCGAGTGAAAAAGAAAAGTCTTTTTCTATTTCAGCCGATGATCTCGAAAAGAGCTTTAGAGATCAGGCCGCACGTATCATCTCACTCGATAAAGTGGTTGACCGCGCCTTGATCGCGGCCATGGAAAACACAGAGAAAAAAAAAGTAAAAAAACTTGAGTCGGCGTGAGCCGGCTTTTTTTTCGAGCGTTATCCGTGCTTCCTGAAAGCCGTGACCCCAAGAAAAAGCAAGGAAACTACATTGCCCTTCATTTTTAAGGCGGATTCGAACACGCGTCTACGAATTACAGGGCGATTGCATGAAGCTGTATCAAAACATAAAACCACTCAACACTGAGACACAGAGACACAGAGAAGTTCATGAGAACTTCATAAAGTTACAACGGTTAATGCAAGAAAACATGCCAAAATTCACTCTCTCTTGCTTTTCCTCTGTGCCTCTGTGTCTCAGTGTTGAGCGGTTTTTGGTTCTTCTCTTCATGCGATCGCCCTGCTACGAATTATTGAAACGAGACCCCGATTCCTCTTTCAGGTATAATGCTCCGTTCTGTCCAAAATTTCCTCTTCAAATCTGTTTGCGTTTTCGAAATGCGTTTTCGAAATAACAGCGGTCTCCGAAAATAGGTATTTGTGGATTCTTTCTCTCTTAGGTTGGTGCAAATTAATTTGGGGGGTGGGGATGTCCGATCTGGCTTCTTTGTCTACATTAGCGCGTTCAAATGCGCAACTTCCGGTTCATGTTTATTTCGATCCCGTTTTATTAGAACGGGAGATTAAGCAATTATTTCAAGCGGGTCCACGTTACGTTGGACACGAACTCATGGTGCCCGAGGTGGGCGACTATGCGACTTTGGCATCTGAAAACGAAGGCCGTCTGCTGGTGCGCAATCCGCAGGGCATAGAATTGCTGTCCAATGTGTGTCGGCACAGGCAGGCCTTGATGCTGGGCGGCCCTGGCACTACGGGTCGTGGCAATGCTAAGCATATCGTTTGCCCCTTACATCGTTGGACCTATGATCTCAAAGGTGAGCTGGTCGGCGCACCGCACTTCGCCGATACGCCCTGTTTAAACCTGACGCGCACACCGCTGCAAACTTGGAACGGCCTTTTGTTCGAACAAAATGGTTACAAGGTCATGGAAAAAATGGCGCAAATCGCCGTGAGTAAAGACCTCGATTTCACAGGCTATCAGCTAGACCACGTTGAGGTTCATGAGTGTGACTACAACTGGAAAACCTTCATCGAAGTTTATCTGGAAGACTATCATGTCGAGCCTTTCCACCCGGGTCTAGGTAGTTTCGTCGCGTGCGAAGATTTGCGCTGGGAATTTGGTGAAGACTACAGCGTGCAGACTGTTGGCGTACATAAAAATTTACGCAAATCAGGTTCGGCCAAATATCAAGCATGGCAAGAGCAAGTTTTAAAATTTAGAGACGGTGAAGTTCCGCAATATGGTGCGATTTGGTTGACCTTATACCCCAATATTATGGTCGAGTGGTATCCACATGTCTTGGTTGTTTCTACCCTGTGGCCGAGCGCAACGGGTAAAACTAAAAACGTCGTTGAGTTTTACTATCCCGAAGAAATCGTATTGTTTGAACGCGAATTCATCGCAGCCGAACGGGCGGCGTATATGGAAACCTGCGTGGAAGATGATGAGATTGCCTTGCGTATGGATGCCGGTCGAAAAATTTTGCTTGATCGGGGCGTGAACGAAGTCGGGCCTTATCAGTCACCGATGGAAGACGGCATGCAACATTTTCACGAATGGTATCGGCGCAAAATGCAAGCTATGTTTACCGATAGCGCAGCATCGTCCATCGCTTGTTAATCGCCACAAACAGGATCAAATTAGATGCAAGCTCTATGGATGTTAGGCGCGACCTTTCTTTTTTCATTGATGGGCGTGTGCGTTAAGCTCGCTTCTGAAACTTACACTACGGCCGAAATCATTACCTATCGCGGTGCGATTGGGGTGCTCGGTATTTATGCCATCCTCAAATGGCAAAACGGTAGTCTGAAAACCAGCATGCTGAAATCGCATATGTGGCGCGGCACTTTTGGTGTGGTGTCTTTGTGGTTGTGGTTTTATTCGATTTCAAAGTTACCCCTTTCTCTGGCCGTGACCTTAGCCTATATGTCGTCGATCTGGGTCGCCGTGATCTTGTTTTGTATGTCATGGTGGACCCATCGCGGGAAAAAAATCACGCATCTCTCACCCGCCTTGGTCGGGTCGATTTTATTGGGTTTCGTGGGCGTAGTTTTATTATTGCGCCCGACACTACGTGCCGATCAAATTTTCGATAGTTTGATTGCCTTGTGTTCGGGCTTTATTGCGGCACTGGCGTATATTCAAGTGCGACAAATGGGCGTGGCCGGTGAACCAGAGGCTCGCGTAGTTTTCTATTTTTCCATGGTCTGCACCATCATCGGCGTACTTGGGCAATTGAGCCAATTTAATGGCTATTCAGACGCGCAATTGGCTGCGCATCGTCATTCCACTGTGTTTGAAGTGCGCGCGCTACTCTTATTGCTCGGGGTCGGTGTGACCGCAACCCTCGCCCAATTAGCTATGACGCGGGCGTATCGACTGGGGAATCCTTTGGTCGCAGCCAATCTGCAATATGTTGGCATCGTCTTTACTGCGAGCCTAGACCTGTGGATTTGGGATGTGCATTTAAGCCTAATGAGTTGGATCGGTATTGCAGTTATTTTGTGTAGCGGTATGATAGCGTCGAGTTACACTAATCAGCCCCAACAGACCTAAGGAGCACGAATTCATGTTGACGACCCTCGTTTCAGCGACTCAATTGGCGGCACATCTAGGTGATGCCGATTGGCGCATCATTGATTGTCGCCATGATTTGATGAACCCAGAAGCGGGCCGAATAGCCTATCAGGCGGGGCATATTCCAGGCGCACTGTTCGCAAACCTTGATCAGGATTTATCCGGCACAAAAACCGATGAACAAGGCATTTTTCAGGGGCGTCATCCTTTGCCGCGGACGGAGGATTTGCTACAAGTGATGCGCAATTTAGGCATTAGTGATCGTACCCAAGTGATCGCCTATGACGCGCATGGGGGTATGTTTGCTGCGCGCTTGTGGTGGTTGTTGCGCTCGATTGGACATGCAAGTGTTGCTGTGCTTGACGGCGGTGTGCCAGCTTGGATTGCGGCTGGTCAGGGCTTAATTACAGAAGTTCTACCGCCTGCGCTTGGTAGCTTGAGTTTGCGGTCTGCATTGACTGCGCAGGTCGACGTGCAAGCGGTGCTGGCGAATCTGAATCAAACGGGCGTCGGTGCGAGACAGGTGATAGATGCCCGCGCGCCGGATCGTTTTCGCGGTGAGAATGAAAGCATAGACCCGATAGGAGGACATATTCCGGGTGCACGCAATCGCTTTTTTAAAGATAATTTAGATGCAAATGGATGCTTTAAAACGGCGGAACAATTGCGCGAAGAATGGCAAAGTGTGATCGTGCAGCCAGAGCAGGCCATCATGCAATGTGGCTCCGGCGTAACCGCCTGCCACAATTTACTCGCTTTGGAAATTGCAGGACTGAAAGGCGCAGCTTTGTATCCCGGATCTTGGAGTCAGTGGTGTGCCGATCCTACTCGGCCTGTGGCGCGGGGCGAATTTTGAGATTCTGAAATTCTGAAATTCTGAAATTCAATCATGGTGCTGCGTTACAAACAGCACCAAAAGAACACCGCAAGCGACTAAAATAATTTGCGGCACCGTTTCCTTGAGTGTGGCACGACGCTGCATTTGCGGCATTAAATCACTCACCGCAATGTAGATAAAACCAGATGAAGCCAATACCAGCACGTAAGGAATCAGCGCACTAGCACGATCTAAAGTGAAATAACCCAAAACGCCACCCACCACGGCCATCAAGCTACACAGTAAATTATAAAAATAAGCACGACGACGGCTAAATCCAGCATTAAGTAAAACGATAAAATCGCCAATTTCCTGTGGTAATTCATGCGCGATAATCGCCAATGCAGTCACCATACCTAAATTGGGATTGGCTAAAAAAGCGGCCGCAATTAAAATCCCGTCGGTGAAATTATGCATGCCATCACCAATCAAAATCATCCAACCTGACTTGCCCGCCTCATGTGCGTCATGCCCATGTTCATGGTGATGTCCATCGCCCTCATGGTGATGAGAGTGACGTAAAATCGCAAATTTTTCTAACAGAAAAAATGCCAATAAACCTGCCAACAAACAAGCGAATAAAGAACGTGTATCGGCTTTAGATTCAAACGCCGAAGGTAGGGCATGCAGTAGCGAAGTTGACAGCATAATACCGACCGACAAACTCACCATGCGTTCGACCAGCTTCGATAAGACCGTAAACGAAAAAAGCGCCGCAAAGCTAATGCTTAAGACACCGGCAAGGCTGGTTGTAAAGAGAATGGAAAGTAAGGGGGTGTGAATTTTGAGCCTCGGGTTAAGCGTTTTGTTTGGATTTGGTGAATATGATTTGCGCAACACCGTTTTAGCATCACTATTGGCGTTGTTGTTATTAGAGCATATCCGTGGGATAGGCGTAAAGTTAGATTGCACAATACTTTGATTGAAACCCGCCAAAAATATTTTCCTCGAACGGTAAATTGTTAAGAATTCATTGTTATAATCACTTCCATTCTTTTTTTGCACATGCTAGGGGTTTTTATGGGGACGGTTTGGCGGAGAGTTGCGATTGCTACAGTCGCAGTGGGTCTTGCGGCTTGTGGTGGGCAGGATGTGGTAGGTACAAATTCCAAAATGCAGGCCGCGCCTATGCAAGCGCCACCAGCACCGGACAATGATAGTCGTTTGTCAGGAAATTATCAGCATACCGTCGCTTTGGATTTAGATGGGCGAATGTTTGCTTGGGGTCAAAATAATTTTGGGCAGTTGGGTAATGCCAGTGGCATCGATCAAACTACACCAACACTGGTGCAGGGTTTGAGTGGAATTCGCGCAGTACAAACGGGTGAAAGCCATACCTTAGCGTTGGCAAATGATGGCAGTGTTTTGAGCTGGGGCAATAATAATTACGGTCAGCTCGGGCTTTCTAGCGTCAGCATCTCGCGTTCGCCAGTGCGGGTACCCGGGCTCGATAGCGTCAAATCGATCGCAAGTGGGCAATACCATAGCACGGCTTTGAAAATTGACGGCTCAGTTTGGGGATGGGGAAAACTCGGTTCAAAGATGAGTAATTTGCCGGTCTTGAATACCGCAATTTCAAATGTAAAAATGATCGTTGCTGGGGCAGATTATACGATCGCTTTGAAAAATGACGGAACTGTTTGGGCCTGGGGTAGCAATAGCTATGGCCAGTTGGGGAATGGAACGACGGTTTCATCGGCAACGCCGGTGATGGTTCAGGGCTTAAGCCAAGTGAAGTCTTTGGTTACGGGATATGCTCATGTCATGGCCTTACTCAACAATGGGACCGTTCAAGCATGGGGTAAAAACGTGTACGGGCAACTGGGTAACGGTAATAATGTCTCAGTATCCCATCCTGTGAATGTCCAAGGCTTATCGAATGTGAAGGCAATTTCGGCTGGAGCGTTCAATAGTATGGCATTGGTTGGTCATGGATCTGTCTTTGCATGGGGCGATAACTATTACGGACAATTAGGGACGGCCAATCGGGTTTCCCGCAATGTGCCGACGGCTGTTTTATCGATCACGAATGCCGTCTCAATTAGTTCAGGTAATGGCTACAACAGCGTGATTTTAAGCGATGGTCGCGTGTTTTCCTTTGGACGTAATACCAATGGACAATTGGCGAATCACACTTACTCCAATTCCAATGTGCCGGTTCCGGCGGTCGGTGTCGATGGCGTGTCCTTCTTAAATTTAGGGAGCGTCCCGACCCGCTAATTTGGTCTGGTTTGGTTTTTTAAAAACAATGAGCACATCTTTGATGTGCTCATTGTTTTTGTGACTTAGTTTGGGCTTTTCACGTTGTGGCACTGCATGGGATGATGAGAGTTCAAAAGGAAAAGCGAGTAATGTACATGGCCATGGTTTTGCAAGATTTAAACACAGATAAGCCCTCCGGCGGGTCTTCGGCTTTAGTTTTAAAGCGAAATTCTAGGGTTAAACTTCGCCTCTGTACTTGCGTCTTCGGACTCATGATGAGTCTGCCCTTTCTCTTGCCCATCCATCGTTTTCCCATTGCTTCTTTTCATTCTGAAGCGTTGGCTGTTTTTCTGGGTTTGCTAGGGATGTTGGTGTTTCTTTCGCTGCACGAAAAGCTTACGCAGAGTTTGACTTCCTCTATGATTCTACCGGTGGGAATGGCTTTGATTGTCTTACTTCAATGGATGCTCGGGCGATTTACCTACGGTGCGAATGCGCTGATTTATCTTGCGATACTCATTTGGGTTTCGGGTTTGCTTTGGGTGTTCGCGAATTTATTTGAAATTTACGGCCGTGAGATCGTCTTGCTTCAAACCAGCTATTGGATATTTCTCGGTGGTTTGCTCAATGCATTGGCGGGTATCGCGCAACTATTCAATCCGGAATCTTTAGGGACAGCTTGGGTGATTGCCGCGATGCCGCATTCCGGTGTTTACGGAAATCTCGCGCAGCAAAATCATTTTGCGGCGCATTGCGCTTTGGCATTGACTGCCTTATGTTATCTCTGGCGGATCAAACGGAATTCTTTATTCGTCTTACCTGCACCGGTTCTAGTGATGGCCTTATTTTTTTCCGGTTCGCGTAGTGCATTTTTGTACTTGGCATTCATTTTATGGGCGGTGCTCGGTTGCCAAATGAGCGACAAAGTCGGATCGATTTTGTCACGGATAAAGTGGCGAAAGACACTCCTTGTTATTCTCATCGTGAGCCTTAGTTTTTATTTTGTGAGTTATTGGGCGCAACAACATTTTCCTGCTTATGCGCATCATGTCGATCGTTATCTGAATTTTTCCGAAGCCCTAGGTTCGCGTTACTATCTCTGGCACGCGGCGTGGGAAATGTTTTTGAAAGCGCCTTTGTTGGGCGTGGGATTCGAACACTTCGCCTTTGAATTGTTTGAACAAATGCCCCTCACAGCGACGGCGACCCATTGGGGTTTGGATCAATACGCGCACAACTTATTTTTTCAAATATTGGCGGTAGCGGGCTTAGCCGGTATCGCGGTATTGCTGTCGTTTGTAGTGGTGTTTGTATGGGCGCAAAGGCGTGTGCAAACGAGTTTAAGCCGACGATTTTTGTGGGTAATGTTCGCGATTATGGCGTTCCATAGTTTATTGGAGCAGCCTTTGTACTACGCTTATTTTCTCGCTTTTTTCGCGTTCGTGTTAGCAGGCTTAGATCGTTCGTGGAAAATAATTGGACTTCAATTTTTCAGTCGTTTCGCCCGCGTTGCGATGCTTGGTGGCGTTTTCTTGTTAATAGCAATCACCGGGAAATCAGTGCTTGACTATCAAAAGCTGAGCGATATTTTCTATGAGACGACTGTGACTTCGACCGGCGCAATGTCAGAGCAAGAGCAGACACGCAGTATTCAAGCTTTGCATACATTTTCTTTGTGGACGGCGATGGTGGAAGCGCTCGCGCCACAAAAATTTGTGCCTCACGATAGCGATGTACGCGACAAGCTCGACTTAAATGCGCGTCTTTTGCAAACTTCGCCAGTTGCCGAAACGGCTTTCCGGCAAGCGGCTCTTTGGGCGGAATATGGCAATGAATTGCAAGCA